>JAJZKU010000003.1 GCA_021850705.1 Microcaldota archaeon | reverse complement strand
TATTGGCAGAGATACTTGACAATGCATGGACGGAGAAGTACAGGCCTTCCAAGCTAAACGATATAATAGGCCAGAAGGCCATAGTCGAGAGATTAGAGGCTTTTGTCAAGGCAAAGAGCTTCCCCAACATGATATTCGCAGGTAGCGCAGGGATAGGAAAGACCACATCCGCTATAGCGATGGCAAAGGAGCTCTACGGGGAAAGCATAAACCAGGCGTTCCTTGAGCTCAATGCTAGTGATACTAGAGGTATAGAGATAATACGTGGCAGGGTCAAGGAATTTGCAAAGACACTTTCACTCTCCACAGGGCTCGTAAAGATAATCTTCCTTGACGAGGCCGATGCACTGACACCAGAAGCACAGCATGCGCTTAGGAGAACCATGGAGAAGTACTCGGCAAGCACGAGATTCGTACTCAGTGCCAATTATGCAAGCAAGATAATAGAGCCGATACAGAGCAGGTGCGTTGTGCTTAGGTTCAAGCCCCTCAAGGAAGATGAGATGCTTGGATACATAGAAAGGATAAGGAAGAATGAGAATATAGAGATATCCGAGGATGCTGAGAAGGCACTTATTTATGTGAGCGAAGGGGATCTGAGGAAGCTTACTAACGTGCTGCAGAGCGCTGCGATATCGAACAAGAAGATAACTGAGAAGTCAGTATATGATATAGCTTCAAGGGCACGACCTAAGGAAATCGTCTCTATGTTAGACTTCGCATTCAACGGAGATTTCATAAGGGCGAGGAACGAGCTTGACAAGCTCCTTCTCGTATATGGAATGAGCGGAGAGGATGTGCTGATACAGTGTTATAGGGAAGCGATTAATCTGGACCTTGATGATAAGGCGAAGCTCAGACTGATAAGTGCCATAGGCGAGTATAATTTCAGGATAGTAGAGGGCGCAAATGACAGGATACAGATAGAGGCTATGCTAGCCTCTCTTGCACTGACAGGAAAGCAGCCTTTGTCCCCTTGACCATTAAACTCTAGTCAGATAGTCCAGTTCATTCTGTACAGGATCGTATTCATGCTTGAGGCGTTTTACATCGGACCTGCCAAAAGGACCGGGCCTATTAGGGTCAAGGGCAATCATAACTTCCTTGCGCAGTACATCTGATATCTCTCCTGGTTTTCGTTTTGCTTCCTTGTGTTTGTTTATAGATACCACTTTTTCTGTCATGAATACCACTCATGTTACTGAGTTTATCCCACTATTTAAACATGTTGTATAGATACGCTGATAATAGAAGTAGGTTATGCTCCTTTTGCCTTCTCGAATTCCGACAATCCAAGCGCATACAATCTATCCAAGGATCTTTTGTCAGCGGATTCTGCGATTATCTTTACCTTTGGAGTTGTGTTTGAAGCCCTTGCCATCAGCCAACCGTCTTTTGCTATCATCTTCACCCCTTCGGTAGTCACTATCTTTGCACCTTTTATTTTTTTCAGGCTCTGCTTCATTCTTGATATTATCCTGAACTTCTCGCTCTCCTTCACTTCGAATTCGCTGACTATGCGCTCATATCTGGGAAGCTCGTCCATAAGTTCCGACATCTTTTTTTTGCTTCCTGATGTCAGCTCTGCCATCTTTATTACTGCAAATATTGCGTCGTCAAAACCGTATATGTCACTGAAATAGAAATGGGTAGAATGCTCTCCGCCGAGCTTTGCGCCGTTCTGCAGCATCTTGTCTATTATGAATGCCCTTCCTGTCTTTGCCTTTATGCCCTTTGCCTTCTTCAGCTTTATCATGTCTTCTACGGCTTTTGAAGAGCTTAATTCGTATACTACTCCTTCCCCTTTGTTTATCGTATTCTTTACCATCATGGCAAGGGTTATGTCACCGAAGAATGCCCTGCCCTTGTCGTCCACGAACATGGCCCTGTCGCCATCCCCGTCGAACGCTACCCCGAAATCGAGCTTCTTGCTCTTGACAAGATTGCTTAGTTCAATTATGTTTTCAGGTTTCGGTTCCGGAGATCTTGATGGGAAGTTGCCATCTGGCTTGTCATTTATAGCGACAGCAGATATGCCTGCTTTTTTTAGGATATTTGCAGCTATCAGCGAATCCGCACCGTTTCCAGGATCTATACCTATCCGGATAGGCTTCCTTATCTTTGTCCTCTTAAGCAGAAAGTTCTCATAATCTTTCATCAGTTTCTTGCTTATGTCCCTTACTCTGCCGCCTTTTCTGTATATGAATCTCTTCTTGGAATATATCTCCTTTATCTCTTCCTGTCCAAAACCTGTCCCGTACGTCCTTCCCATAGGTCCGCATAGCTTCAGGCCATTCCATTTAGGAGGATTATGGCTTGCGCTTACGGCGGCACCGCCGTCGAGTTTGTAATGGGCTATTGCAAAATAGAGTAGCGGAGTGGGAACTCTGCCTATGTATAATACCTCTGCTCCTGTTCTTTTCAGTCCTTTTAGGAAGCTTTCCTTCAGAACCGGGCTGCTCTCCCTGATATCCATGCTTAAGGCTAAGCGTTTCTTTTTTCCGATAAATGTGCCAAATGCCATCCCTATCTCTTCGGCAATTCTCTCGTTCAGAGTATCGGGATATATACCGCGTATGTCGTTTGCCCTGAAGATATCTTCTTGCTCAGGCAGTTTAACACCGATGAGTATACATGCTTGGGATATTTATACTCTGCGTCCCCTTCTGCCTCCCGGTCTCTTTGTAGTGTCGGTAGGTATAGGAGTAACGTCCTCTATGCTGCCTATCTTGAAGCCGCTCCTTGCAAGAGCCCTTACTACTGCCTGTGCTCCTGGCCCAGGAATCTTTGAGTTATGGCCTCCCGGAGCCCTTATCTTTATGTTTATGTGAGTCACCCCTTTCTCTATTGCAGTTGCAGCTACCTTGTATGTTGCGTGCATAGCAGCATAAGGGGATCCTTCCTCGTGGTCGGCATCTACGACCATGCCTCCGCTCCCTACAGCTATGGTCTCCGATCCTGACAGATCCGTAAGAGTTATTATCGTATTGTTCTTTGATGAAAAGATGTGAGCAACGCCCCATCTTACCGCCTTTGACTTAAATTTCTCCTGCGCCTCCTGCACAGCGGCTTCGAATGATGGAGCTTCCTTCTTGTTTGCTTTCTGCTGCTGTTGCTGTTGCTGCTTTGTCTGCTTCTTCTCTATCTTCTTTTTCTTTCCAGCCATGATTAAGCACTCTCTTTATTCTCAGTTACTGCAGCCGCATCTTTAGCTTTAGGCTCTGCTGCCTTTGGAGCAGGAGCCTGTTCTGCCTCCTTATTGAAGTTAAGGTCTATCGGCTTGTAATAATTAATCTTCGATTCTTCTGAAGCTGTGACCATGTATCCAGGAGACTTTACCTGCCTTCCGTTTACCGATATGAAACCGTGAGTTATTAGCTGCCTTGACTGCTTTGCAGTCCTTCCCAGCCCTTTCTTGAATGCGACTGATTGCAACCTGCGTTCTAATATTGTCTCGGGAGTTACTCCGAGAAGATCATCGAGAGATGCGCCCTGCCTTACCATGCTGTATTTCGCGAGCCTCTCTGATATTTCCTTTCCTTCCTTTTCAGAAGATGCTCCAGACAATACCTTTCTTACATTCCTTCTTATCCTGCTAACTTCAGTGGTTGCCTGCCAGAGCTCTCTCAGGTTCTTAAGCCCGTACTTCTCTTTAAGCGCATGCTCGGACTCTATTCTGTCCTTTGACCACATTGTCTTTGGCTTGTCAAACTTTCTCCTTATACGCTTTGGATCTCCCATTCAGTCACTTCTTCTCTGCAGGCTTTCCTGCGGCTGCCTGAGCCTGCTTTGCAGATTTCTTCATGACCCCTATAGTCGTGCCGGTTCTTCCTGTGGACCTTGTTCTCTGTCCGCGGACCTTCTGGTTTGTCTTATGCCTTATTCCGCGCCAGCTCATCAGCTTTATATCGCCGTCTATGTCCTGCTTGACCTTGACTACGAGGTCTGTGCCAACAAGGTGCATATCCTTTCCTGACTGCATCTCCATGCGCCTGTTGAATAAATATGAGGGTATCTTTGAATCGGTTGCATCCTTTACAGCCTGCTCTATCTTTGCCATTGTAGCATCATCCAGATGACCTATTTGCTGGTTGTAGTCTATGCCTAAATCATTCTTTATATGTACTGCAAGCGCGTGCGACATCGTATGCCCTATGCCCTTTATCTCTCCTATCGCCTGGGCTATCTTCTTGTCTCCGTTAATGTCCCTTCCTGCAAGTCTGACTATCATTCCCTGCGCTTTGGGCTTTGCGTCTTCATGCGCCTTTTTCTTCATAGGTTCTTCTTTTGCCATCTAATGACCACAACAGTAAGAATGCATCAATTAAACGTTGTTAAATCGCAGTTAAAATAGCTGCCGTTAACTGACTGCAGTGCATTATATTAATACAGAATGATTTAAAAGCCTTTATTCTTTGCATCAGTAATGCACTTTCAAGCAATTAATATACGCCAGGGTTGGGACTCTCAGAAAGTTAGGTTCTCCTAAGATTCATTTGAACCCAAAAGGCCGTGAGGCCACGCGCTTGCAGGTATCATTTCCAGGCGCGCGCGTTACCGGATTCTGCCACCCTGGCATGCTATATCTTCAGTTTGCTATCCTTATAATTCTTTTCCCATGCTTCCTGTTTATTTATTCGGTTTTTTCTTTTCTTCTGGTCTATCTTCAATATATCTAGCTTATGGCAAAGCTTAGCAGTTCCTTTGTCTTTTCTATGCCTATTGACACTATCAGTTTGCCTAACCTTGGGCCTTTGTCCTTACCTATAAGAGCAGTATATATGGATGCAAAGAATGCGTCTACCTTTACATTGTTTGATTCTGCAACCGTATAGACTAGATTATGGACTTCCAGATCATCCATTTCTGGCTTAAGCTTCGATATGAAATCTTTTACCACTTCGTGATTTTCGCTTATCTTTGATTGTTTTACGGCGAAGTTGTATCTTTCAGGAGCATATCCTTTTGCAAGCCACCTTTCTATGTATGGAGCCAGGTAGCTTACACCTTCAGGATCTTTCAGCATCTTCCCCACCTGATCCCAGCTCTTGCTTATTTGATAATTTAGCAATATGTCAACGAAAGAAGCCTTCCATTGCAGCTTTCCTATTGCAACTTTGAAGGCAAGCATCTTTTTTTCATCTGCCCTGTTATCAGTTTTCTCAAGTTTACTTATCCTCTCCACAGTATCATATACACGTATGAGTTTTTCTCCTGTAGGATCTATGTCCTTTTCAGACTGCAGATCAGGTTCAATCAGCATGTATTTCAGTATTTCAGGAGGAATTAAAGTGCTTAATTCAATGGCACTCATGCCAATTCCCTTTGATTTTGAGTATTTCTTTCCGTTTATCATTATAAAACCATATTTGAACAATATCGGTGGTTCTCTGTGGAGTATCTCTTTGTGTATGGAATACGCTGTTGTTGCGCTTCCTCCCTTTGTCATGTGATCCATGCCGCTTCCTTCTATGCTTGAATCAAATATGGTCTGCCATACTGGCCAGTGCAGTCTCCACTGGAGCTTGTAATGATGATCCTTAAGCTTTGCATTGCCAGTGTAGTTACATCCTTTGGTATACTCAACGTCCTTGTTGCACGTGTATCTGTATTCATCTTCGCTATGCCACGTAACTGATGTGGTAGCTATTTTGCCGCACTTCTCGCATATGGGCATTATCGGGCTCCAGCCCTTCATGTCTTCAATCTTTTTCATAGATGTTCTTGCAACTACTTCTTTTACTTTGTCTTCCTCACGCAGGAAAAGCATGGCATATTGGTCTACTTTCCCGCTATCATATAAATCATTTGCATTGACTACATCTATATCAAAGGAAAGCCACTTCATCAGGGTCTTTGCCTGGTTTAGATAATGTTCACCGAAGGATTTGTGGCATCCTTTCGGGTCTATAGTATATACTAATGGCTTGCCAAGTTCTGGAGTGAGAATATCTTTATATTCCAGCAACTCGAACGGTATCCCGTCAAAAGCATCCATTATATCGCCAACAAAATGGAACTGTGTCTGGTGGCCTGCTTTTCTGAGTGACTGTTCCAAAACTGCAGGATACATGAACTCGCATACTGTACCCAGATGTGCTGGACCGCTGGTAGTCATGCCGCCGGTTATAACGAATGGGGGCTTCTTCTGGCCGAGCAACTGGTCTACGATGATCTCTGTCCAATGCTTGCTCTTCATCTCCTCTTTGGTTTTCTTTTCCATTGATATCTAAACCTTTTATACATATGAGAACATGCGACTGTTTTTATATTTTATCTTTTAAAGCCACCACTTACAAAAGCAATAGTTCATCTGTTAAAGTTCCACTCTGAGTTCCTGTAGACCGTTTCCTCAAGTTCCATACTTCTCTCCGTTTCTTCCTTTGTAAGCGGCGATTCCTTCCATGCTCTTCCTTTTGTGAAGCTGTTGAACAGCGCTTCTCTCAGTTCATCGATGCTCGCGTGGCAGTTTGACCTTACGTCTGTTATCCTCTCTTCTGCACTCTTTATCATCTTGTCGGATAGCTTCTCCTTGCTGACATTTAATACGGAGAACATCTTCTTGACATCTGCAGTGTAGAGTATAGTTCCGTGAAGGAGCACCGCTCCGTCTCTCCTCGTCTGTGCATTTCCCGATATCTTCTTTCCATCTACAGTTATGTCGTTTATCGGAGCATACTCTGCATTTATGCCTATGCTCTTCAGTGCATCTATTATCATTGATGCGGAGAACCTGTAGCACTTCTGTATGCCATCGGGCAGTTCGCTCTCTTTTGCTATAAGACTGTATGTTATCTCTCCTTCAGAATCATGGTATACTGCTCCTCCTCCAGTAATCCTGCGTACGATGTCTATGCCCATGGATTTGCACTCCTCCAGGTTTACCTCCTTCCGCATGCTCTGAAATCTGCCTATGGAGACTGCGCTTGGCTTCCACGAGTATAGTCTTAACGTCATACTGGAATTGCCCATAACTACAGATTCAAGGAGTGCGTGGTCTATCGACATGTTCTGGTATGCAGAGTTTGATGAATAAGGTATCGCTCTCAGCTCCATTCATATCTCCCTCGCTGTCGCATCCCTTATCGCAGCGACTATGCTATTTGCAGATATTCCTACTAGCTTGGCCTTGTGCGACTCAACCACGTTGTTTATTATGTCCCTCAGCTCCATATCATTCATTGCAAGAGGCACACCTTCCAGGGCCCTCTCTATATCCATTACACAGCCCTCTGGATGCATGAAGAAATCCCCGGTTATGATGAGCTTCTCTATCTTGTCAGAATAATTTATATCTACGCAGACGAGCTTCTCGCCCGGATTCTTCTTCTCAGCGTAGCCCTTCATAGTAATGATGGTCAAAACGCAAAATATATAAATAAGTCCTTACAATATGAATCAGTTAAACATACCCTTAATTGGAAGTATGTTTATTGCGCAGCCTTTGCGCATATAATATCAAGGATGTGAAGATGTACTTTATAGTAAGAGTAACTGCGTCGCAGGAGAAGATAACTGCAGACATACTGCAGAATAAGTCAAAAGGAAAGGATAATGGAATATACTCGATAATAATACCGCAGGGAATGCGCGGCTACATAATAATAGAAGCGCAGGACGAGATAGCATGCAGGGATCTCATACTTAACGAACCCCATGTGAAGGGCATGCTTCCCAAGCCGCTCACGCAGGAAGAGATAGACAAGGTACTTGCCAAGAAGCAGCAGTCCCAGGACATAGCGCCAAACGACCTTGTGGAGTTCTTTGCAGGGCCGTTCAAGGGATATAAGGCAAAGGTAATAAATACTGACCCATCAAAAGATGAGATTACAGTAGAGCTTATGGATGTTGCAGTTCCAATACCTGTAACGACAAAATCTAACATGGCTCGCGTAATAGAGAAGGCAGAAAAGGTGTAAAAATGGCAGATGCTATAATAAATGGATTAATAGAAGGAGGAAAGGCTACTAACGGTGCGCCTTTCGGCCCAGCTCTTGGCCCTCTCGGGGTCAATGTTGCAGCGATAATAGACGAGATAAACAAGAAGACACAAGCATTTGAAGGTGTAAAGGTTCCCGTAAAGGTAATAGTCAATCCTTCTACAAAGAAGTACACTGTTGAAGTTGGAGCTCCTCCTACAAGTGCCCTTATACTTAAGGAGATAGGGATACAGAAAGGGGCTAAGACCAAGGATGAGGTTGCCGGCAATATAACGATTGAGCAGGTAAAGAATGTCGCCAAGGCAAAGGAGTCTAAGATGTATGGCAACAGCATGAAGGAGAGAGTCAATCAGATACTCGGCACCTGCAAGTCGATGAATGTGACTTGCGAAGGCATAAATGCAAAGGAGATGATTGCAAAGATAAAGAGCGGCGAAGTGAAGGTATAATCAGCAACTGCGCCTTTAGAGTTAGATTATGCTGCTCTTTTGATCCGTCTTAATTATAGGTATAGATAAGCAGAGCTTATGCTAAGTGTCTAATTATAATGCCAAACAGCAATATGCTTTCCCACTCTTCCGAGCAGTATTTCATATCGTGAACAGGCTTAGCTTCCGAGTTCGGGATGGGTTCGGGCGTTTCCCTGTTCCTATGGCCGTTTGACAGCATAATTAAGACAATAAAGTATTTAATGTTTGCTGTTAGCTGCTGCTTTGATGGAATCCTGCAGATTCTGCTTCCGCAGGGATTCAGCCGAATATGTTGACCTGCTCATGGAGTGTGCCGTTGTATGGCTTGCTTCCTACAGTGAGCAGCTCTGGGCCTATTCCACCTCCGCATGGCCCGTCAAAGTTTATCCAGTATGTGCCGTATGTGGCATTGGCAGCGATTCTCACATATGCAGTGGTGTTTATGCTGCCGTTTGCTGCCTGGAAGACCTTCGGACTGAAAGTTATGTTTATTCCTGTCGGACGCAGTGAGGCTATGCTATCATTGTACCTTAACAGATAGTAATGTGTCCTTGTGCTGTTGAAGCCTTGAGGTTCTGAAAGTGTCTGTGTTATGTCCTCTGTAAGCCTGAAGCTGCCTGAGGATCCCCTGCCGATTACATAATCGGTAATGTTCTTTGTAGTGTTGCCGACAGTATAATTCAGGTTGTAAGCTGAAAAGCCACTTTCACTGGCTATGCTTCCGTTCATATGATAGTTAAGGAAGATGCACGAGTATGCCGAAGATATCTGTCCTGGTGTTACCGTAGCGTTTGCAGATGAATTAACATATGATACTGTTGTTACAGGTGCTGTCGTTAAGCTTGCTTTGCTGCTTGCATTATGCGAATTGGAATATGGAGAAATACCTTGATATGAGTATAATACGTATGCCACTATTCCTATTACAATAATCACACCTATGACCTTCGCAAACATTGCAGAGTAATTAGGGGTTGTTTTGTAGTATTTCAGTTTCTTGAAATATTCCGAATCGACCTTCTCCACTGCGTGCACTCTTATCAGTTCATCTATATGTTGGCTGACTGTAGCTTTTGATAGTCCCAGTTCTTTGCTAAGCTCGGTAATCGTCATCTTTCTGTTTTCAAGAAGTCCAAGTATCTTCTTCTTCGTCTCAAGAGTCTTTCCCAAATAATCACAATAAGGATGAGTAATTGGAATTTAAACCCTTTTCTGAAAAGTTAGGTTTTTGTTAGGTTCTGTCTCGTAAAAGTTCCTTTACGTTGCTTATGAATATGACCAGTTCACTTGTATGGGGCATCCTTTTGATGGATGTCTCGACTGCCTTAAGGGATTCCTTTACAGCATTTATCTCTTCCACAGGTATCGCTATCGTCTTTATATTTTGCAAGTCAGACTTAGCGTTTTTGTCTTTTACATATGCAACTTTAGCAACTTTGTATGACTTATACTCAGCATCTATGTAAAGTCTGCTTTTATCAGAGCCATTGGAGCACCTGACTATCACCTGTCCAATTCCAGGGCAGTGAGCTGAGTAGTGGCCATCTGGAAGCGTTTTTGCCTCTTCAGGAGTTGCCGGAAAGAATAACCCGTCTTCGTTTATCCTGAATATTCCACTGTTCTTGCTTCCTTTGTCAGAGGTCCATATGCTTCCGGCATTTCTAAGCTCATTCCTAAAGTCAGCATCGTTAAAGAATAATGATGCAACCTCCTTTAATGATATCTGCCTGTGACCTGAAGGCATGACTCTTTGTATATCATCTACAAGAACCTCTTTTTCAGAGAGCATCGGCTTTTGTAATCTCTCCCTGAAAACTTTTGCATTATCCATAGTAACACTTGCGTATTTAATCTCTCAAAGGAGGTAGATTAATCTGATTAATAAATTTAATCTGCAACTTTGCCTGTTTTATTATCCGAGAGAGTTTTTTATGTCTAACGGGCCCGGTGGGATTTGAACCCACGACTTAAAGGTTAAAAGCCTTCCACTCTAGCCAAACTGAGTTACGGACCCGCATGGATTATATGAATAGAAAGTAATAAATATGTAAAATCTAATATTTTAATTGGTAGCGATGAAAGAAGATGAGCACGTAAGGATGTATGGAAAGGAATTCCACGAAGTAGAGTTTCTTGAGATAAAGTGTCCTATCTGCAAAGGCAGAGTTGATGAGTTAGGTTATTGCAACTGCGGCTCAGGAGACTCATAATCAATCATGCAACCTTTCTGGCTTTAAGAAGCTTTTCGTATACAGTATTGGCTTCTCCATTTTCCTCTATTTTCTGTATCGCAGGATAATTAACATCGTAGTCAGGTATACCCTCTTTTAGCCTTTCCTCGAATGTAGGTACCAGTTCATTCTGGTAGAATACACCGATAGGTATCTTCTCCTCCCATTCATAAGACCTTGATATCGCAGTGTTTATCTTCTGCGGAACTTCATCCATGCTCTTGACTACAGGATCTATATCCAGATTATAGACGCGCTTCCTGTACCACTCATTTGTATTTATGTCGTTGTAACTTGGGCACGGCTGCAATACGTCAACAAGCGCCATCCCTTTATGCTTTATCGCTTTTTTAATCAGCTCCTTTGTCCCATTGACGTCATATGCAAAGCCCCTTGCTACGAATGTATATCCTACTGAAAGAGCGAGGGCTATAGGATTTATTGAATCGTTTATGTTTGGTTTTGGAAGGGACTTGGTCTTCTCTCCCCTGTGCAGAGTGGGAGATGCCTGACCTTTTGTAAGGCCATAGACGCCGTTATCGTGGACCAGCAATGTCATATTGATGTTCCTTCTTCCTGCATTGACAAAATGGCCTGCGCCTATCCCGAATGTATCACCATCACCAGCCTGGACAAGAACCTCCATTGATGGATTTGAAAGCTTTATCCCAGTGGCAAATGCAAGAGCTCTTCCATGAAGCGTATGCACTCCTGATATCTTGTTTGGGAAGAAATGAGGGGCTTTTCCTGAGCACCCTATTCCTGAGACAACAACAAAGTTCTTGTAATCGAGTTTGAGTTCGTCTGTAAGGAGCTCCTCTGACCTGAGTATCGCAAAGTCCCCACACCCAATGCACCAGTCATTAAATTCCGTAGCGTTATGCTCCTCCATCTAGAACCACCTTTGTCTTCCCATGAACTACAACTTCTTCTACAGCTTTTACAAGCTCATCAAGCAGTATCGGCCTGCCAGTCCATTTAAGTATCTGTGCCGTTGGCATTATTCCAGTGTTTTCCGTAAGTACCTCGGCGCCCTGCGCATAGTAATTGCTCTCTAGGGCTATTATCCTGCGCTTGCCTGAGAGAAGTTTCTTCATGTATCTCTTTGGATAAGGATTGAACATCCTGACCTGTACTACCTCTATGTCTATGCCCTTTTCCTTCAGTTCTTCCATAGCATCTAGAGCAGGACCCTTTGAAGCTCCCCATAACAGAATAACGTTATCTGAATCTCCATAAACGTTTACCATCGACTCTTCAATTATCTCCTTGTCTGCAGTTTCTAGCTTCTTCAGTCTCTTCTCATACATGGCAAGCCTGTTTAACGGTTCCTCGGTTATGTGACCTAATTCGTTATGCTCATCGCCAGTATAGAATATGCTCGCTTTTCCCATGAATGCTCTTGGAGATATGCCATTGTCTGTAATTGCGAAACGTTTGTATTCTTCGCCTCCTTCCGAGAGGGAACCGCGTTCTATTGATATCTTTGGGCCTTTGAAGGTCTTCATGTCCAGAACAGAGTAGGCATTTGCAAGACACTTCTCTATTAAGTGTATTACCGGGGTCTGGTATCTCTCTGCAAGATTGAGCGCATATATTGCGTCGTAGAACACCTCCTCGTGATCCCCGGAAGCTATTATTATCTTCGGGAATTCTCCATGCCCCACGTTTATTGCAAATTTGAGGTCTGCCTGGCCGCTCCTTGTAGGTAATCCGGTAGCAGGAGCTCCTCTGACATAATATGTTATAAGGACAGGCGCTTCGTTCATTCCCGCCCAGCTTATTCCTTCTGACATCAATGAGAAACCTGGTCCAGATGTAGCTGTTGCGGATCTTGAACCCGTAAGCGATGCCCCGACAGCCATGTTTATCGCAGCAAGCTCGTCTTCTGACTGGACAACTACTACTCCTCCGCTGCCGCCAGTAGTGGTCTGGACTATCTGATTTGCTTCTATGTATGTGCTCTCGTCAGAAGCCGGAGTTATAGGATAGTAGGATTGGAAACGAAGCCCTCCTGCGATCTTCCCTATCGCCGAAAGGGTGTTTCCATCTATCTGCACTCTCTCATCATTAATAGGAAGCTCCTCAAGATTGTAATGGGCTTTTGCATACTTCATACCGGCTTCGGCTGCAAGCATATTCATATTTAGGAAAAGGTCGTTCTTTCCGAATGTCTCTTTTATTGCAGTCCTCAGATAATCTTCCTTTAAACCGAGCAACGAGTATGATGTTCCTATAGCTATCGTGTTCTTCGCTTTTGATGCCAAAGGAGGAGGTATCTTCAGGTTGTTTATCACTGCATTTATATCATTGACATAGTTTACAGGTATGCATGTGACGTTCTTTTTCTTAAGATACTGCACCACATCAGCTATGCTTGTGCCGTATCCATTTGATTCGAGTTCCTTGACAACTTTGTCTGTAACTTCAGGCTCCATAGAGCGTATAGTCTCTGCCTTTACCATCTCAGAGGCTTTATCATAAATCATGAAATCTGTAACGCCTGTGAAGTGCTGGAATACGGTCTCTGCGTCAAATGATGCTAGTATGTTTACCTTTTCAGATATGCTCCTGTATGGCTTGCTCCCGACAACTACATTGAAGTAGCTGTGCCTTCCCTTTATGTTTGAGTAATACTCTCTGTTCCCATAGATGTAGTACCCAGCCTTCGCAACTGCTGAGCCGAAGAGATTTGCAGATGTATCTACTCCCAGACCCTGTGCCCCACCAATCATCCATGAAAGTCTCACTGATACACCAACCAAATTATATACGAATTTTATTCTCTGCACAAGTTAAAATATTTATCGCTGGCCTCTCTTACTTTCGTACAGCGATTTTATACCCGTCTTTTATCTCTGCAGAGTACCTGTACTCTATTATGTCAAGCAGCTGCCGCTCCGTAGTCTTTCCAAGCCCCCTGGCAGCCTGATATAGAAGGCTCTTGATCAGATTGTTAGTATCCTCCGGAAGGAATGTAACAGAATTTTCCACATCTATCTCTTTTCTTATCTTCCTGCCTATTACAAGCTCGTTGTTTTCACTTATGCATAGGTTATAACCTCCGCCCAATGTAGATGGTATGAAGTGTGCGAATTTACTATCCCCTACCTTTCCCCGGGATACCATAGGCAGCGGCACCTCCCATGCCCTAAATAACGTCCCGGTAGATTCTTTATCCCTGGTCGCTTTTTTCTGGTGTTTTATCATCTCCATAGCGCCAATATTTGTTATGTACTGATTCGTTGTCATCGCACCATTCTCCAATATATCAGGCTTGAGCCCAAGCTGCTCTACATACTTCAATATCGATATTAGAAGGTAACTCTCTGTAGATTGTGAGGCTTCGACGGTCTTTTTGTCAGCTATGCCTAGCCTCCTATAGTATACCCTCTTTCCGAAAGGATCTGTCGTCTCATAGGGGGTTATATCCCTCTGGAATATCCTCATCTCTCCTGCACCGTCGCTTGTCACTATGCTGGATATGGTTCTCTTGTTATCTCTCTCGGTGTTCCAAGGAAGGCCATACTTCCATCCGTTTGTCTTTGACACCATCTCTAGTGCAGAACCCACCGTGCCTGTAAACTCAAAAAGGCTATCGAAATTAGATTTTTTATAATCGAATATTTCATTGTCCTGAAGAACTGCAAAATTCCTTACGCCGCTTAACAGATAGAAATCTTCTGCCACTGCCCGTTCCTTTTGCTTTCCTCCTTTCCTGTTTGTCGTCCAGTAGAAGTCCTCCCCTCTTGCAGCCCTGTATAAAAGTTGTTTGTACTCGTTCCTTTCATGCTTCTCAAGGTTTCTCAGGTGGCCCTCACCTTCCATCCTTCCCACAACACGCCTTATATCATCCAGAGAAACTGCAGGCATGCGATACCTCTGAAGCTCTTCGGACCTTAGCGCTTCGATCCGTGTAGTTATGCCTGCCTGATCCAGCTTCCGCAATCCATTCGGATAAACCTGATATGTTTCCATCATTGCAATCCCTCGGAGCAATGTATATCTTGTATTTGCGATTCCCCATTATAACAAAACAGGGAATCTTATAAAAGGTATCTGGAAGCATGACGCTAATTTTATAAATCAGACATTTCATCCACTAATAGATAATAATGAATACATTTACTGGTCAGTTTAAGGCATATCCCGGATTTGCTGCTGATAAGAATAAAGAGCACAGCTTTGTTATTGAAGATGGCAATTATAAGATAGGGATAACTGGTAGGGCAGTAGACAGTAGGATGATAAAATTCCTCATCCCTGAGGATTGCAGGCAGATAAGCCTTGCAGAAGCAGTAGATGCATATGTACACTCCGGACCTTTCAGGAAGATGCTGCATGATTACAATGTATGGGTCGGACATAATGGTCTTGATACTGCAGGATACAAGGAGATACTTGATGATTATTCATTCAGAACCGTATCGAGATCCAAGTTCTACAAACTGCCTGAAGAGAGGAGATCCTTCCATAACAAAGGAGGAGGTGCAGTCACCATAGACGGCATGTTCGGAGGTGGCTGCCTGAACATAAGTACATGGTACAATCCTTCAGCAGTAGAGGCGAGGATAGCTTATGTAATTGATAAAGAAATGCGCAGAGATGGAATAGACTTGGCAAGGCTTAGAAGAGGCTAATTATCAGGGTTAAGATGCATGGCATGATAAAGAGCGATATTGGCAGTAAGAGTCCGGAATTCAAGGAGATATCAAAATCGGGGATATTCAGAGCACATGCTCATGCCAACTGTGCAGAATCAGTAAAGCTTCTTATGGAACATGACCTTAGGCCTGCAGGTTATCAGGAGATATTGGCAAGGGCATATGGAAGCTCAAGAAGGGCTCTTAGGTTCAGAAACAATCTGAAAGGAGACAGCGCCTATATTAACGGCTTCGGCATTGATGAGTTCAGAGAGCACTGTATATTCAACAGGAAGGGAGAGCTTCTTCAGATTGGCAGAGATGTTCCAAAGAATGCTTATGGAATCGAGGATATTGTTTTTGTATACAAAGGGTATATGCCTTTGATACTCTCTGTGTACAGTGACCGCTTCGCAAAGCTGAAGGGATACCGTTTTGATATAGACGGAGATGCAAGTCCTGCGATAAGGGAGCACACAGTACTTGGCATTAAGAATGATGGGAAGCTTGATACGATGTTCTCAATTCTGCTAAGACATTGATGTGTGTCCATACTTTGATGCATTTTTTAGATACCAAAGGTTCCTGAAAATATTTGTAAAATTTATATAACTTGGTTGTAATTATATAGCGTGAGTGGAATGCTAGTAGAACACAAGATAAAGGATTTTTCAGCACTTTTGCAGGAAGGAGCCATAAAGGGGCTTACGCCCAAGCTGATAAAGGCACATATAGGCCTTTATGAAGGATATGTTAAGAAGCTCAATGAGATAGAGCAGAAGCTTGATGATCTTAGGAAGCAGTTGGATACCGATCCTGAGATACTGAGCAAGAATGCGAATTTCACCTATGGCAGCTACAGCGAGCTTAAGCGCAGGGAGATAGTTGCATACAACGCCAGCTACCTGCATAAGGCTTATTTTGAGAATCTGGAACCTGTAAACGAGCCTGACGACCAGTTCAAGAGCCTATTGAACAATTCTTTCGGCAGCTTGGATAAGTGGAAGGCAGAGACAAAGGCAGATGCCGCCTCTACTCCAGGATGGGTACTCGTAACTGTCGACAGGAACAGGAACCAGCTACACAATTGGGTCATAAATGAGCACAGTGTAAACGTCCCTGCAATAGCACAGGATGTGGTAATAGCGCTTGACTGCTGGGAGCATTCGTATGCCATGGACTATGGCACTGACAAAGGAGCTTATGTCAAAGTCTTCCTTGACAATATAAATTGGCAGGAAGCGAACAAGCGCCTTAATGACGTACTGAACGGAAACAAGTCAAAGGCGATGTCTTAGTATAAAAGAAACAGATACGTGCGCATCTGAGTACTATAGAGCATTCTGAAGCCAGTATGAGCCTTACTCATGCTTATGGCAATGTGATGAGCATTCATGTTCAACATTCACTGGCTTTTTTTCCTTTCTCCTCAGCCCTATCAATGCCATTGCAGTGTTGGCAGTAACTACTGCCGCATTTACGACACACCTTGGACAGCTTCCGCATCCGCAGGTACTCAGTATTGTAAGATTATTCTGCATTGTAGGGGCAAGAGCAGCTGTTTTTTCCGCACCGGTAGTAGCAATGCGCCTTGCAGCCTTGAAAAGACGCTTCATGCCTGTGGCTTCTGATGCTTCATGCTTTTTTATGACTGACTCTTCAACCATAATTTCGTATGGTTATGCATGATATTTAAGTCTATCCTAACACAACCGGTAAAATAATTTGGGCACTTAACGTTCCCTATGAAAAGGCGTATATACCTAAAAATTCATCATAGTAGTGGAAGGCAATCTGTGGTCCACGTATTAAGCGGTTTGTCTTCCGTGCGCAACTGGCGCAATTCCTTGCCGGCCACATGTTTATCGTATGTGTATCTTCGGATTGATATTTACATATAACTTTTATCTGATTTTATGAACGTAATTGATGCAGTAGTGGTTGATGGTGATAAAACTCTTTGGAAGAGATCTGCTACAGAGGCTCTTGGAAAGGCATATCTTCTAAGGGCCATAAGGGAGCTTAACCTATATAAGACGGCAAATTATGCTTTTGGAATTGCGAATGCGAGTCTAATAATAAATGCACATAGAGATTCTGATGGAATACCCAGCGGGCAGAAGAAGTTCTATGATGTCATGATAGAGAATAACATGGGCATGAAAGAAGAGATGAACAGTATCGTAGGCAGGCATATTAGAAAAAACGCAATTGAAAAGGTTGCAAAAATAGCAGATTACTACGTTACAGGAGATATCCCTGTCTTCCTTTCCACTATGGCCGGATCTACAACTGCCGAGTATGCAAAATATAACTTCAGACTTACCGATACCGTATCGAATGTAGAGATATTTGATAATTCAAAGAAGCTGATAGGATTCGATGCAAGGATTACCTGCGGAGAGAGCAAACTTGCGCTTACCGAAGAGGTCCTGGACAGGCATGGACTGAGACTGTGGAATTGCATGGTGATTGGGGACAGCATACACGATATACCTATGCTCCAATCTGCAAAGATCGCAATGGCTTCGCCATTTGCATCTGAAAAAGTCCTTGAACTTAAAAGGATAGTGCGCCTTGAAAAAGAGTAGTAACTCATCGGTTTTGCTTTGGTAGAGATATAAAAAGATAAGCTAGTATATGCTTATGTTATAACATGGCAAAGGAGATAGAACTTAAGATTGTAGATATAAACAGGAATGAAGCAAAGAAAAGATTGGAAGCGGTTAATGCAAGATTCAAAGGCCATTTTGTACTTCAGCGGGTTACTTTCCAAGGAACAAGATCAGGCCGGATCAAGGATTATACTTCGAGTACTGTCAATGATGTGTATCACACCTCATGGATACGTGTGAGAACCGATGGAAAGAAGACCACACTAACGCTAAAGGAGCAGAAAGGTACAGGAATAAAGAAAAGATATGAATACGAAGTAGAGGTAAGCGATTTTGCAACTACAGTAAAGATGCTAGAAAGGATAATGCCAGATTCTTCCCGCAGCTATATGGTTACAAAAAGAGATATCTATGAATCTGGAGATGTGACAATTACGATAGATAAATGGCCATATTTACCATACCAGCTTGAGATAGAAGGACCTACGGAGAAAAAGGTCAGAAACACATATGATAAGCTCAAGATAATAGGAAAAATTGTTCCAAGCATTGCAGTTTCAGACGAAGAGTACTACAAACTGAATGGAATTGACTACAAAAAACTAGTTTCTAGGAATAATGCTAAATTAGACAGGCTGTTAAGCAAGGCCAGATAGAGCATCAACATATTAGAGATTAATCCAAACGCTTCTTAGCACTAGTTAGGATTTTTCTCCATGTGTCATGATTAAGCTTTGTTAATGCATCATCAAATGTTGCCCAAATATGATCTTTGTGCTCTTTGCTAATAATTACCTTATAGTTTGGTACTTTTATAAGGTACAAGAGTATTATGCGCGTATTTCCAGTAGAACTACTGACATATTCGTTTTTTCCTACAAAATTTTCTATAAGCTCAAATTTTTCGATACCTGTTTCTTCTTTAAGTTCACGCCTAAGCGTTTCTATGTCATTTTCATCTTCTAATTGGTGACCTTTTGGAAACTCCCATAAATCACCATTTTTATCAGCTCTGTTTAATAGTAAATAGAGCCCAGCTGGATTAACAACTATCGCACCGACAGATTTTTCTATTATCATACAAAAAACACTTTGTTCAATAAATTTGTATACCCCATTACAGTATTTTTCCATAACTGATGACAAAAACAGGGAGACCTTTTAAGTACTTATATATAACCTTATAACTTCTCAGAAAGCAGACTAATGCTCACTAGAATGGGGAGTCCGTGATTTGAACACGGGTCGCAAGCTCCCAAAGCTTGAAGCCTACCAAGCTAGCCTAACTCCCCTTGATTCAGTATTATTAAAAACATGGATAATCTATATACCTTGCTTATTCACTTATTCTGCTTCTTTTTCTGCCCAGGCATCCTTCCCTTCGGCTTAGGTATCTTCAGACCGGGGAACATGCTCTCCAGAGTATCAGGGCTTACTTCTAAGTCAACCTTTATGTTCTGCAGCATCCTGCCAAATAGGTATATGACAGCTATGCCTCTTACTGATTCAGAAGGTATCGCAGCATCTATTGTCTTCTTTGTGTCGCTGCTGCAGAGAATAGCCACTATCTTCTCTATGTTTGCTACGCTCTTTCTCATGTTGTTTGTAGAATCGGCAGCATAAATATCAAGCTCTTCGGCATTTATCCCCATTATCTGAGGCAGCTTCCTGTCAACTGCCATTCTTATTGATGTAAGCTGTGCTGCAACCTCCTCTGGCTTTGTCTCCTTGTCTATTGACAGCTTCTTTATGGAGATCCAGTCCTTGTACTTTGCCATCAGTGCCACACCAGTATAAGGTGGCTTTTCGCCAGTATTGGCTTTTGATTTGCAAGCTATTGCCTTGTTTTCAGCAGATACATACCAATCAAGCTCAAGCTTCTTTGCAGCAGCTCTTAGGAGATAAACTTTCGCGAATGGCTTCAGCTCCTCCCTTCCCTTCGAAGCTTTGGTTATCTCAGAATCGGCATCTGTCGACCCTAATGATTTGTATATTATTGGAAGAGAATTATAGTCTTTTTTAGAAGCTTGTTTTGAGAACTTTTCAGAATAAGAATCAAGCGACTTGGTATCTATGCCAAGTATCTCAAATGCCTTTCTGTCCACCGCTTCCCTTATTGTAGCAAGCTCATGCGCTATCTCTGATGGTTTTGTAGAATCTGAGATATTCATGCTGCGGCTCTCTATCCAGCCATTATAGTTTGCAAAGAATTCTATAGAATCAGTGCCGGCCATGCTGTTACGCTGTTCCAGGCATTACATAATATCCAGATGCCTTCTCCCTTACAACACGCTTTACCACACCCTTGCCTGCAAGGGATACCAGCGCATTGTTTACCATGCTCTTTGGCCTGTTGCATTTCTTTGCTATATCATCAGCTGTCTTCTTCTTTTCCTCACTCGTTGCTCCTATCTCCTTCATGGATTGAACGACAAGGTTCTCTATAGGGTTTAAATCTACCATCATCTCAACTCAGAAAAACATCACTTCTTTACTCTCTTTTCCTTTCTCTTGGGGCGCAGGTACTTGTAGCCGCATCTTTTGCATTTCTCTACGCCAGCCTTGTTCCTGCCTTTGCACTTTCTGCATATCCATGTCTTGGATAGCTGCGCGTCTGCTATTGGAAACTTTCCCATTCTAAGCACTCTATTATTGGATCTAAAAATAGAACCTAATACTACCAGTAAGTATGAAGGAACATTATTAAAAATCTTATGCTATCGGCTCTGCCTGGCACTATGTATAATTTTATTATAATCATTTATCAGTATGTGGCAAGTTAGGCTGTGCCTGATAGTTAGCTTTATAAATCAGGACGTTCACAGCTTTTACTTATTTATACGTACTAAGTCTTGATTGTGGCAACTTTAAAACAACAGGTAGTTGACAATGATAACAAAAATAATGGAGTACAAAGAAGTACGAATAGGAGATAGCAGAGTAGTGATAGCCCCGACAATAAACGTATCAGATATAAGGGAAGTTAATAAGGTATTTGACAGTGCCGGTCTCAGAATGCTCAGCAGAGACGAAGCTGAGAAGGTCATTTCGCTTTATCCAAAGCTCAAGGAGGAGTTGAAAGGAACGCATTTCGATACCTCAGATGGAGAGGGCTTTTTTGTTGATAAGAAGTGCTCAGTCATATTTAAAGCCGTCGTCAGGACTGATTTGCCTTTTCCTAAAAAGTAATCTGCATTATTATAGAATGGTGAATATATCATGAACGCAACTATGCAAAAACAGCAAAAAACGGTTTTTGAAGTATGTATATCAAGGAGGTCGACTGGACCTTCCGAAGCATGGCGCCTTGTACCTGAAGGTTGTTCACTTGCAACATCAGGAGAGTTTCTGAAGGCTTATGGAACCAGCAAGTCTTTCAGGGATATGTTAATTAAAGCAGGCCCTACGCTGATTGTTAACAAGGGTGAGTTCAGCAGATCTGGAACTGTAGAGATAAACGATGGGGGATTTCGCTATATGGATATTACAGATTATTGGGTACATGATCCTGCGAAGCGTGGGCTAGTGTATAAGGGAGATGGAAATTACATGGTCGCTTATGTGAATATGGATACATCAAAAAAGGGATATAAGGATAGCAATGTTTATGGTCTGGCTGAGAGCCTTTTTATCTCACCGTATTCGGTCACTTATTTCGGAAAAGTCCATATCGCATACGTAAGAGCTATTGAAAAGAGCAATTTTAGGCTAGCAGAAACATTAAGGACAATGGTTAGGACATAGGTAACTAGACATGAGACATAAACTGGGAATGCGGCAGAATGAGGACGTAATAGTGGTCCCTAAGGCCATGCTTTCAGAGAGGTATACCTCTCTTTTAGGCAGAGAGATATCGCCACGCATACCCGAAGATTCAAGAATTGCAACGCTTGATGAACTTGTACAACAATACAGTGATAATCCGGGATTAAAGAGTAGGCTAACCGGCTATTGCAATAGCATAAACCCATATGACGGGTGGATTCTTGTATGTAAGGGACAGGGATACTATCCTGAAAATGTATATTGGTATTATAGGATAGAAAATGGGACATTAGAACATGTAAATCGAAAAATGCGGCATGACATACCTGCAAAGAGTAGATTGACAGTTTTTAGGAATTATGCGAAGCATATGTGTGTCAAATTTGGAGGCATTGCCTGTCCTTCTGGAAATGAATTGTATATTGCACGTGCCGCATATGTACCGCTTAACAACAATAGAGTAAATGAAGATATCAAAGATGCAAAACGATAGGTAAACTTATTGTGGTAGATATGATTAGTAATAAGAAGGAAATGGAGCGTATACATCAGCAAGTATTCAGGTCTACCGAGAAGGTCATGCCTGTAAAGATAGAGATATTAAAGGAGTTGTTGCGTGAAAGAGGCTGTCAACTTGCCACTCCAGAACAGATAAGTTTTTGTTATGTAAACGATGCTGCCTTTAGGAGTATGATGTATAGCCAAGGGTGGGCATTGACATCACAGATAGGAATTGAGCGCATGGAGTATATAAGACTCAATCCAAAAGGAGGCCAGGTTTATAGGATATCGTGGGACGAGTTTGTAATGCTCTCTCCTCCAGAGAGATCTGTTCTCTTGCCAGGTAAGGGAGTTGCTCTTGCAAGCAACACATACTTTGATGGTAAAGCCTGCCTAGTACTACGTGCAGACATAACCAAACAGAAACCTAGAGATTATCTTTACACTGTTGGCAATGCAGGAAAGCTTAGGACCATTGGCTCTCAGATCCGTTGTTTAAGCGTCAGCTAATGGACTGTATATGTATCTTTAAATATGAAAAATATGATTATAAAATGGTGAAGGATTATGGCAACTGCAATGGAAATTATAGAAAATAGAATGAATGGCAGTACTAAGGCTAATAGTGATAGGGCCTCTGCTTCTTTTAAGAGAAATAATCCATTTAACAGAAATAACACGCTTGTAGATATTGCATTTTAGATTCAATAATACAAGTATTTATAAATTAAGGCAGCATGCCCATGTTCAGATGTAGATATATTTAAATACGAGAAAAATGTAAATTATTTTAATGTGATATTATGGTTACTACGTACAAAAGTTCAGGTAAAAGCACAGATAAAAAAGTAGGCGCATCTACACTGCTTAATGATTTCACCAATGCATCACGTTCTATACAGCATATGGATGGCAGCAACTTTTCCAAAAAAGGAGTGTCAAAGGATGGCACTACTTCTGCAAGGCACGACTATTACGAAGAGATGGTAAAGGAACTCCAGAAACAAGTTAGCGATGCAAGCCGAAAGGGTGAGCTTAGTGTTAAGGAAAGGGTAGGCATCGAGGATAAATTTAATAGTGGCTTGGAAAAGCTCTCTGGGATGCCTGCAGACAAACTTAAAGAGGCACTTACTGAATTTATTAAAAAGGAAAAGGGGCAGTCATACGAAGCGGCAGTGAAGAGAGTGGCAAAACTCACTTCGGATCTTAAAAAATTGGCTGATTCTGCCCCTGACACAGCGTCTTACGCACTTGAGACTGCAATACGTGATTTTAGTACACCTGTTAAGAAGAGTTCTGTAAAGAAGACAACTGGTGATGAAAAGGAGGCTGAGCTTCAGATGGCAAAAGATCTTAAGATTATAAGAAGGGCTGCAATTATAGAGGAATTAGCAGAGAAACTAAATACTCACGCCAATAGTCATTACCAGCAAAATGAAAGGTCAAAGCTCAGACCAGGTTCCCCATATACAGAAACAGTTAATAGGCATTATGACTCTCAGAAGCCAAAGGAGGAGAAATTGGATAAACAAAAGGAAGAAAAGGAGGTACGCTCTGAAAAGCGTGAAGCAAGCGCAGAGAAGAATAGCAACAGAGAAGATGGCATTAATGGAAATGTCAACAGAGCTAAGCACAAACCTGAAGACGAACAGCCACTAATACTGGAGTTGGAAAAGCTTGACAGTCCTGAAAAGATGATAAAGCAGCGTAGTATCATAGAAGCAAATATAAACAAGAGGATGAATGAGATCAGTCGAATCTTGAATGATATAGATGATAAGAAAAAGGATCAGATTACAGCAGAAGATCTTGTAAATGTTTCAGATGCCAACATAAAACTTTTCATAGAGATAGGCGCCTATAAAGATCTGCTCATGGAGATGAAGGATAATCTCAGTAGGACATTCCCTTATGATAAGGAAGCACGTGAATCTCATGAGAAGTCAATAGATGCACTTGTAAAGACGATAAGTAGTGCAGGAGCGTATTCCAACAAAAGGATAGCTGAACTCGGAGAAGAGAAGGAGCTCCAGGTTAGCAAAGTACCTATGTTCATGCATGAGATAAGAGATATACGTAGGGATCTTTATGATATCAGGGATTCTTCAGGAAAACCCATTTATGAGAGGCTTGGTGCAAATGTACTATTCTTTGAGGAAGGAAATGATAGCCAGAGAATAGTTAAACAGATTAGTGATGATTATGAAGAGATAATGAAGCGACTTAATCAGAATAACAAGGCTACTATGAAGGAATATGAAAAAGATTATGCTGACATGTCCGAACTTGTTATAACACAACTTGCTGCAATAGGAGTACAGTTAATGTGGGAAGGAGGAAGATTAGTTCAAAGAGAAGAGCTTGATGATGCCAATGCGCCTTTGACATTTGCCAATGAGGCTGTAGAACAACAGAATGCATAGATATTATAGTGGGTTGATGGTTGGGCATAAGTCCAGGAATCCTGGTGAGAATAAAGAAACAGGGAAGGACGAGAAGACCGCGACAATTGAGATAAAAAGCGCACAGGATTTTATATCTCATGTGGGAAGAACCTCGGATAGACTTAAACATAGGAAGCTGTTGAATCTTGCTGGAGCTGCAGCAGCAGTATATATGGCAATCTCACCGGTCGCATTTGCAGGGCAGCCATTACACGAATCAGGATACAACAAACAGGATATTGCAGCTCTTGACAAACTTATGAGGAGCGATGCAGCATATTCTGCCAGAGGCGAGAGCGTAACAAAGGGTTTGCCTACAAATGAGATTGTAGGAGTAGTAAACATAAACAAGTTAAAGGGTAGTTCTTCTGAGATGCTTGATGGGGGGAGAACGGCAAATGGCGCTTCTGTCCAATTAAATACATATGTGCATCTGGTAAGCAGTGGAGGAGGAAGCAGCTGGATCTGGGTGCAGAACGGAGTTCAGATATTCATACATGGAGACAAAGGATCGGAAAGACCATCATACACGTACGGGAGCATATCGGAGATATTTAAGGACAGCCTCAAGCTTGATGTAAAGGCGGAAGAAGGGAAGAAACTTACGCAGAAAGACTTTGACAAACTGAGATTGAACGGGATGAGTGGCAGAGGCATCCTTACAGATTCTGAAGGGGCAATACCAACCTATATTTATTCCGATTATCAGGTATACAAGGAGGGTGATAGATGGGGCATACGTGGAGGAGATACGCGTACGTCAAACAGGATCAGGTTTGCAGTTGACATAAGGGTTATAGAAAAACAGGATATCGCATATATCAATTTCGGGATAGTGCCGGTTAATGGCAATGTACTTGACTGGAATAAAGAGGTAAAGTTTGATACAGTATCATACAGGATAAAGGGATTAAAAAGTGCAAAAATTGAATTCGGTAAGCTAAAGGATACCGGACTTGTTATAGCAGGCGTAGGGGGTGGAGCTTACTTCCATGCGGAGGAGATAACCGGAGCTTTCAGCATGTATGAGAAAGAGGCAGGCAGCTTTGTGCCACTTGCAGTAAGCGGCAATAGCGATTGGAATACAGGAGAGCAGGATGTTGGAGTGCGTTCCGTAAGACTGAATTCTTATACTGTAGAGCTGATAAAGGCTAAAAAAGCAAGCAAGGCAGGGAATTAGGGGAATTGGCCTGCAGCGTCTGACGCTTTATAAAAGGTTTTATAACTTTTAGTATACAATCTAATGGTATAAATACCAACGGGAAAATTAACTCTTTTCTTAGGTGATATAGATGCCTGATGGCATAGAATTGACTGTGGCAGATGCGCTTGTGACCGATTCAGGGAGGAGCGTAGCCAGGATAGATTCGAAATCAAGGAAGATGCTTGACGTCCTCTCTGGGGACATAATTGAGATAAAGGGCAAGAAAAAGTCTACGGCTGCGATTACATGGCAATCTCATCCGAGCGACGAAGGGCTTGGCTTCATAAGAATAGACGGTTACATAAGGCAGAACCTTGGCGTTGGAATAGGGGACAAGATATTTGTTTCAAAGGCAGCGGTAAAGGATGCTGAGAAGGTTATTCTTGCGCCTCCTGTAGGCCAGAAGATGCCTTTATCTCCTGATTTCCCAGAATTTGCAAAGAAAAGGCTCGATGGAAGGCCTCTTGTGAAAGGGGACTCCATACCGATACCAATGTTCGGAATAGTCTTCAACTTCATAGTGGTGCAGGTAGTGCCCCATGGAGTAGTAAAGATAACAAGAGATACCAACCTTGTTGTAAAAGAGGAGCCCGTATCTGAATCCATAGTGAAGGTAGGCAATGTCCATTACGAGGATATAGGAGGACTTGAGGACGCAAAGCAGAAGATAAGGGAGCTTGTGGAACTGCCGATAAGGTATCCTGAACTCTTCGAAAGGCTTGGAATAGAACCTCCGAAAGGGGTGCTTCTTTACGGCTCTCCAGGCACTGGAAAGACACTGCTTGCAAAGGCAGTGGCAAACGAGAGCGATGCAAACTTCATATCCATATCCGGACCTGAACTCGTATCGAAATTTGTGGGAGAGAGCGAGGAGAAGCTGAGAGAGATATTCAAAAATGCAAATGAGAAAGCACCTTCAATAATATTCATGGATGAGATAGATGCGATAGCTCCAAGAAGGGAGGAATCAACAAATGAAGTCGAGCGAAGGATGGTCTCCCAGATGCTCACGCTCATGGACGGAGTTGGACAGCGCGGACAGGTAATAGTGCTTGCTGCTACAAACAGGCCTGACGCAATAGATCCTGCATTGAGAAGGCCTGGAAGATTTGACAGGGAGATAGAGATAGGCGTTCCTGGAAGAAATGCAAGAAAGGAGATACTGCAGATACATACGAGAAACATGCCTATGAAAGATGTTGATATAGATGAGCTCGCAAACAAGACGCATGGTTATACCGGAGCAGACCTTAATGCGCTTGTCAGAGAAGCTGCGATGGCAACCCTAAGGACCATATTGCCTAAGATTGCAGACAAGCAGTCAATTCCAAATGAGATACTTCTGGATCTCAAGGTGTCACGAGATGACTTCCTCGAAGCGATGAAGAACATACAGCCAAGTGCGCTGAGAGAGGTATTTGTGGAAAGACCCAATGTGCACTGGAATGATGTAGGTGCGCTGGAGAAGGTTAAGGATGAACTTAGAGATAGTATAGAACTGCCTCTCAAGAATCCAAAGGCTTTCGAAGACATGGGCATACGACCTGTGAAGGGGCTTCTGCTTGTAGGACCTCCTGGAACAGGTAAGACATTATTGGCAAAGGCAGTAGCAACTGAAAGGGAATCAAATTTCATATCGATAAAAGGTCCTGAGATACTCTCCAAGTATGTGGGAGAGAGCGAAAAGACTCTGAGAGAGATATTCAGGAAGGCCAGGCTTGCCGCACCATGCATAATATTCATTGATGAGATAGATTCTATTGCGCATCCCAGAGGCGGAGATTCTGGAGATTCGCTTGTGAGCGAACGTGTTGTAGATACGCTTCTTACTGAGATGGATGGGCTGCAGGAGCTGAAGAATGTAGTAGTCCTCGCAGCTACAAACAGGCCGGATGCAATAGATCCTGCAATATTGCGTGCAGGAAGGTTCGACAAGATAATAGATATACCTATGCCTGATGAAAAGGCAAGGGAGCAGATATTTACAATACATACAAAGAGGATGCCACTTGACAAGAGCATAGATATAATTGAGCTTGCAAAGGTCACTGAGAATTACACTGGAGCTGAAATAGAGAACGTGTGTAGGGAAGCAGGAATGAGTGCGATACGCGCTAACCGCGACATAGTCAAGGCAGAAGATTTCAAGAAGGCTCTGGAAGAGATAAAACCTGCAATACCCAAGGATCTTGCTGACAGGATATCAAGGTTCAAGGATGAACCTGAGAGCATGTATAGATAAACAGGTAAACAGATAATGTTAAAAGAAATAGTTGATTTGCATGAAGATAGTGTACTCTGACAAGAAGAGTGGAAAGACGTCGCAGCTGGAAGTGCCTAAGGAAAAGGAGAACCTGCTGATAGGGCTTAAGATAGGAGATTCTTTAGAAGGATTCGTCGTGGGTCTTGAAGGCATGAAGTTCCAGATAACAGGACTGAGCGACAGCACAGGAGCGCCTTCGAGGAAGGAGATAGATGGCATAATAAAATCAAGGCCGCTGCTTAGCAGGGGCCCTGGAATAAAGAAGGCAAGGAAGGGCTATAGGGTCAAGAGACTCATACGTGGAAACACCATAGGCAATGATACATCGCAGATAAATACGGTCATAACTGAGATGGGATCGCATAATGCCGAGGAGCTGTTCAAGCCCAAGGAGAAGAAGGAGGAATAAGTAGATGACAATAAAACAGAGCCAGCTTAACATCGGCACGCTTGGCCACGTGGACCATGGAAAGACTACGCTAACCGCAGCCATAGCGCATAAGTGGACGGACATACACAGCGAGAGCGTTAAGAGAAGCATGACCATAAAGCTGGGTTATTCCGATGCGGTCATATACACTTATGAAAAGGATGGCAGGATTGTTTACACTACAGAAAAGCAGCCAGGCGCAAAGGAGATAGTCAAGATATCCCTGCTTGACTCTCCTGGGCACGAGACGCTTATGGCAACTGCCATAGCCGGATCAAACATAATAGATGCTGCACTTTTTGTGATATCGGCTACGGAGCCATGCCCTATGCCTCAGACAAAGGAGCACCTGATGATAATAAACGCACTGGGAATAAAGAACGTAATAATAGTGCAGACCAAGGTGGACATAGTCGGAAAGGAGAAGGCGAAGCAGCACTATTCCCAGATAAAGGATTTTATCAAGGGCAGCAAGATAGCTGATGCGGTGATAATACCGGTAATGGCTAACAGGAACATAAATGTCGATATGGTGCTTGAGGAGATAGCAAAGATACCAATGCCTGAACGCGATACCGAGTCGGATCCTATAATGTATGTTGCAAGGTCTTTTGACGTTAACAAGCCTGGGACTGATATAGAGGATCTGGTAGGGGGGGTCGTAGGAGGTTCGGTGATAAGGGGCACGTTCAAGCCTGGAGACAAGGCAGAGATACGCCCTGGAATAAATGTTGCGAAGGACAAGAAGGGCAATGCGAATTACAAGCCGCTCATAGTAACCATAGAGAGCATATCGACAGGCGAGGAGAAGCTTGACAAGGCGATAGCAGGAGGGCTTATAGCGATAGGCACGGACATGGATCCTGCAATGACTAAGGCAGACGGACTTGTCGGACAGATCATAGGGCATGTTGGAAAGCTCCCTGAATCAAAGACCGAGATATCGATAAGTTACAGCTCTCTTAACAGGGATGATATACCCAAGCAGGGATTTACAGATATGGAACCAGTTATTTTGGGAATAGGTACAGGAACGGTAGTGGGCTATGTGAAGAAGGTAAAGAAAAATATGGTAACCATAAAGCTTAGGCATGCTTTCTGCATAGACAAGCACATGAAGATCTCTGTACTTAGGAACATAAAGCAGAGATGGAGGCTATACGGATATGGTACTCTATCAGCATAGCTCCTTTGCTTTTTTGTTTATAAGAATTGCAAAATTCCTTCTCTCGGATTCTTTTGAGAAGTCGTATTTTTTCTTTAGAGTGAAGCCTGCAGCATGAGGATGCCCTCCGCCTCCGAAATAGTTGGCAAGTTTAACGCAGTCTGCCTTTTTGGTCCTTATGTGGCCATGCAAATCGTCCGTGTTTATGTATACTGCTATATCCTTACCGCTCCGCTTTATAATCTCAGAACCTGCAAGGGTTGAGTTCACTCTCTTCTGGAAGCCGACTGCGACTTTGTCAATCACAATCAATCTCCTGCTTACCATCTCTTTTATCCTTGCAGTATTGGTCTTGTCAAATCTAAGAGCGTCTCTTCTTATTATGCCATCTGACAGTCTGCCTTCGCTTATTACCTCTGCAATGTGTCTGAGTTTATTATTGCGTTTGGAGTAATCGTTTATCTGGCTGTATGAGGTTATGCTCATCGCATACTCTATTATCGTCTTCATGTGTGCCTTGTTCTTTGGGCGAAGATTGAAATCGGAATAATGCACTATCTGCGCGAATCTCTTGCAGAAGGCGCTGTTTAATGACAATTCATTCCTCACTATCTCCGTAGCGCAGTACTTCGCATTCTCATTCACTATTGCAGCATCACACTTTGATGCAACCTCTTTTATCCAGCTATCTTTCCACATGTGATGATCGAACCAGTATACGCTGCCATTTTTATTCTTGATATTCTTTATCAGTTCGAGCATAGGCTGCTTGGTAGCCTCATTTAGCCCCAGGTCAGCTATTATCAGAACCGCACCTTCTTTCGCGGCCTTTGTTATCTCTATCTTAGATTTTATAACGTTTTCAGGGGAATAATCTGCAAAGAACATGTTCTTGCCAGGTATCCCGTAACGCATCTTTATCAGGGCAGCGCTCCCTACCCCGTCGATATCGCTTTGGTGTGTAAGAGAGAAGATATTTTTGGGATCCATGGACTCACAAAGATAAATATCTGCACAGCAACCATTTAAAAGTGTTTAGTCGAGAAGCGGACCAGAAAGTTTGCAGTGTGCACGCTCCTTATTCTGTAAAAAGAATGGCAAGAACACGCAGATCAGATAAATAGACGGGCCTGCTGGGGAAATAGTAGCAGGCCCAATCGAGTTACTGTGGAGGTGATATGATTAGCGTGTTGGTCGCCTTGCCAGCATCAAATCTGTAGTAAACCTTGTGACCTAGTTGGAATCTTTGCAGAAGCCCGTCATCGCAGAGCTTCTTCAGCCTTGTGCATGCAGCATTTCTTCCCTTGTATCCCATTGTGCCCTTTATGTCATCTGCGCATGCCATGCCTTTTGTCTGTACGAAATCTATTATCCTTCTGTCAGTATCTGATAGTGCAATCTCTTCGAAGTTCTTTCCTTTAGCGTTATCCTGAACCGGTACGTGTTCCTGTACCCCAAGCTGCTGCCTGCTCTCCATCCTTCTTATCTTCTCTGCCATTGTCATTAGCAGCTTCTCCGTCCTCTCCCTCTCCTCTGTAACATACTTTATGAGTGCGATCATTCCTGCTCCCTGGTCGGATTCCTTCTTTTCCGAAAGTAAGCGGATCTCCTCCCTAAGTTTATTAATCTCTTCTGTGATTTGTTTGTTTGTATCCATACCCAACACGGCACACAACCATATCATGAAAGATTCACGAACTGTTTCAGAATGAATCATGATTCAATCATGAATGTATTAAATAAGATATTTAAACCTTACTGAAAGAGTTGGAACTTCCGGTTACTTGTTCACGTCGGAGCATGCACTGCGGAAAGAAATATGCAGGAAAATCATGCATGCCTTATCCTGGCGCATAAAGGTTCGCTTTGTAGAGTAATTACAGGCTTTCCAGCGCAAAGTTATTAAGTAAGGGCTACGCATTCAGCGTGTTTATAATGGAGCGCATACTCATACCTGCAGCAAGAGTGCATGCTTTGAAAGAGGCCATAGCCATTATAGAGAAGAGACTGGAGTGCAAGATAATCATTGAGGGCAAGAACGAGGTAACCATAGAGGGAGATGCATATGCAGAATATGCTGCAAGGAGCATTGTTCAGGCAATAGCGCGAGGCTTCAAGCTGAATACTGCATTTAAGCTGCTGAACGAGGACTTCTTCTTCGAGAGCATAGATGTTGGGGACATAGCATCAAATAAGGTAAAGAAGAAGAGGATGATTGCAAGGATAATAGGCACTGATGGCAAGGCAAAGATTTATATGGAAGAAGTCAGCGGAGCTGCCATAGAGATATACGGAGATACCATAAGCCTTATAGGCAATATAGATGAAATAAGAATTGCAAAAGCGGGCATAAACATACTGCTTGACGGAGGAAAGCACAGCACCGCTTATGCTGTGATGGAAAAGGAAAGGAGAAAGCTGAAGAGTGTGTGATTTTATGGCGGCAGGAGAGAAAAACGCTGATGAGATATTCAAGGAGTTCAAGGAGCAGTCGATAACGCAGTTCTTCAGGAAGAACAGCCAGATGCTCGGCTATTCCGGAAAGGTTAGATCCCTTACGACAGTCGTGCATGAGTATGTTGCCAACTCCCTTGACGCCTGCGAAGAAGCTGGAATATTTCCCGAGATAAGCATAGAAATCAAAGAGGTTAATGAGAACAGGCACTTAGTTACGGTTACTGATAATGGTCCCGGAATACCGCAGAAGCACATAGGAAAGGCGCTTGCGAGCATACTCTCAGGAACAAAGTTCCACAGATACCTTCAACAGCGCGGGCAGCAGGGAATAGGAGCTGGAGGATGCACGCTCTTTGCAGCTATAACCACTGGAAAGCCGATACATGCAAGATCCGGAACTGGAAAGGGCTCCTTCGAGTGCGATATCGCAGTAGACATAAAGACGAACAAACCTTTGATAACAAACATGAAGACAACACTTGAAGACTTTCAAGGCACGTCTGTAAGCGGAGAATTCGGAGATACGAAATATGAAAGAAGCGATCATGGAGTCTATGAATACGTGAAACGAACGGCCTTATCAAATCCCCATGCAACCATAAAACTTCTTGAACCTGACGGTAAAGAGACAGTCTTCCCAAGATCAGTTAACGAAATGCCGAAGAGGCCGAAGCAGACCAAACCTCATCCTCTGGGGATAAGTGCAAGAGACCTGCTCGACTTTGCGCATGTGACAGATAATAGCAATATCTCGTCCTTTCTTATGGATAGCTTCTCAAGGGTCAGTGCCGCTAAGATAGACGAGCTTAAAGGAATTGCAAAGGATATTAATTTCGATAAAAAGCCCCGTGAGCTGACATGGCCTGAGGCTGAGAAGCTCGTTGAAGCTTTTAAGAGCGTCAAGTGGATATCTCCTGAAACAGACTCACTATCAGTCATAGGTGCAACACAGATGGAGACGGCGATGCTCAACATAATAAATCCGCAGTTCATCAGCGTAACGGAGAGGAAGCCAAGGATATTCAAAGGCGGAATACCGTTTGTCGTTGAAGCGGGCATAGCTTATGGAGGAGACGCCGGCAAGAAGACCGAGGAAGGAACAAAAGGGACAATAATGCGTTTTGCAAATAAGGTTCCGCTGTTGTTCGATGGCTCTGTCTGTGCAATAACAGAAGCTGTTAATCAGATTCAGTGGAAAAGATATGGTATAAGGGATTTCGGGGATGAACCTATAAGCATTTTTGTCAACATATCCAGCGTTTACATACCTTACAACGGAATAGGAAAGCAGGCAGTGTCGCAGGAGCCTGAGATAATAGAAGAGTTAAAGCTTGGGATTATGGAGTGTGCCAGGAAGCTGCAGGTACACATAAACAAACAGAAGAACATGCATGCCCGCGAATCCAGATACAAGATAATAATGAGGTATGTAGGGCAGCTTGCTGCTGACCTGAGCGACATTACAGGAGAGGACAAGGAGCAGATAGAGAGCTCCCTGAAGCATATAGTTGAGAGCAAGTACGATATGGGAAAGGAAGACCCGGAGGAAGAAGAACAGGTAGATGATAAGGCTTCGGAAGATTCTGCTGAAGAATGATTATGTTGGTCTGGGATGGCTGCCGAAGACCAGATACCATGGGCTTTCCTGTATATTGATGGGATTAGAGCTTGAGCTGTGTCAGATCATCGGTGTCTATCAGCCTTATGTCTAAAGCGTCTATACTCATCCTCAGTATCTCGCTCTCTTCCCCATATGAGATATCAAGCCTGTCTATGAAAGCGAACCTGTCCTCTTCGTTTAAGAAGATGATAAAGGTTCTGTGGCTCTTTCCCAGAGGTATGTTTCTTAGTTTCTGGTTCTCTGACAGCTTAGAGTATATGTAGACGTAGTTCTGGACGCCCTTGTTGGTTATCATCATGTCTACATTGTCGTACGCATCGATGTCAGTGAAGAGCATTGCGTTAGATACGCTGTAGTCCCTGAGCTTCCTGAATATTACAAGATACTCTATGTCATGCTTTGATGTTTCTTCCCAGCTCTTTGGCGCATAATAATCTGCAGCTTCCACTATAAGTCCCTTTCTGGACATCTTATTTAGAACGGCATATGTATTCTGCAATGTCACTGCTATAGGCATATTCCCATATCTAACATTCCCGGATATGCCTGACTTTACCTCTTCAGCTGTTAGAGGCATGTATCTCCAATGATAATAGTAATTTACCTGGTCGAATACCTTAAGAATCGTCTCTGGAGGCTCCTTGACCTTTGTCCTATCCGTATGGCCGAATTCCTGCACGTTTATGTAGTATCTGTCTATATTTGGAGGAATGAGTATCTTATTAAGTACAACTATGACGACTGCCGCTATGGCAAACTCTATATAATACGCAGGTATGTTGAATATTGTGTTAGTGTATGGCATTATTATTGTCTCTGTAGAGCCTAGGACTTTTACAGTGAATGTCTCATTACCGTAGCTCAATACCGAACCTCCTGGCAGGGAATATTGTATGATACTGTTGTTTACGGTGCCATTTTGTACATACTGCCCATTAATGGATATGCTGTATGGAATACCAGTAATGGGATAGCCTCCACTATGGACGGAGAAGGTAAATGTCCTGTTGCTGAAGGAGAATGGTCGTACTGGAGTAATGCTCGTATTATATACCATGAATATCGCCCTCGCATACGTATCATTGTTTGAGTCTATGAGAGATGCTACGTAGTAACCACCAGGAAGCGAGAATGATATCGGCTTTATGAAAGTCACGTTTGGCTTCATCTGGCCTATAAAAAGGTACTGCACCGGATTTTGATAGCTTAGATTATATATATAGATATGGAACGAATCAAAGTTGTTTGTTATATTTGTTGCCCCGGCACTTATGAATTCGCTTGCAGTTTGTGGAACTGATGATGTAATGCTCACGTATCCGTTTTCAAGCCCATTTAACCTGAATAATATATTGTTCTCCTTCAACTCGCCCGCAGAGTTATAGAAGTATGAAGTTCCTAACACATATGTACTTGATAGAGATATATTCGTAAGAGACTGCAGGCTTGCCTGCGTGGTATTAGTTACCAGCCCAATCTGGCCTGATGAGCTCTTATTAGTTATCTTAGTGATTCCTGTGCTGCCTGATGCCAGTTCGTCATTCCAGGAGTGCAGGTTAATTAATGCAGCTATATCCCGTGAGAGAGTAGATGCGTTATTCCATCCTTTGGATGGATAGTTAGTAAGTGCGACTACGCTGCCGTTCAGAACGTTGACGTATGTTGAGCTTGGTCCAACGTATCCGCTTGTGAATAAGAATGTCGGTGAATTGAAGGTAAGGTAAGTCTGCTGCTCTGCCGTGGTTATGTCTGTGGCATTTGCAGGTCTTGTGCCAAGGCCTATCGATGACAATTGATTTATTATGCTTTGAGGAGTCTGTATTATCTGCTGGCCGCATGAAACTGTACTGGAGAAGTTGTCACCCACATAGAATATAGTATCTCCTTTATTGAGCATGTTGATTATGCTATAATTATAGTTTAATGGGCATGCATTGTAGCCGCTAAGAGAGCTGTTCTGTATTGGAAGAAATGATAATGGAATAAGCCCCGAAGGCACTATAATTATAGAATTCGGAGGCACAGATGACATATTGTTAAGCTGTATGTAATTGAAGCTGCTCTGATTGAGAAGGAGACCGAACTGGTTCAGATAATTCTGCAGATATTGTTGCATAGTAGATCCCAGAAAGCAGTTTATGCAGTAGTTGTTCGTATCTACAAGGTATATCTTTGGTATAGGATTTGTCTTGAAAACTCTTAAGGTAAAGCCTGCATATGAAGCGTTGGTCTCATGATAGTTTAGTTTAGCATATGCTGCAATTGCTGTTGAATTTGCATAATTCCCGAAAAATGCATTCTGCATGCTTAAGGAGCTGTTTATGGCATGTGGAGGAAGAGGAGGATGATACAAACTTATGGCGCTGCTTATAGCGTTCTCTACAAGTATGATTGAGATTATTGCTATCACAATTATTGCAATTACCCCTATAATCACTGCCTTGGACAGCTTCCTCCTTTTCATCAACCTAACCACTAAAATAAACAGTTATACCTTTTTTTCCTCGTTCATCTTCTTCTCCAGGAATCTCATTACGGCCCTTGACAGTTTGTTAGACTTATCGTTCATCTTCTTTATTACCTTGTATACCTGTATGTCCTGGAAGCGCCTCTTCACGACAACATTATATCTCATCGGACAACCTATGACTTTACCTCAAGATAGCCCTGCATAACCATCTTGTTCAGTATCTGTTCTACTCTTGGTATCGATACGGCATAGTTCTTTGCAAACTGCTCCGTGTCTATAGAATTATCGTGTACCTCTACCCATTCCTGAACCAGCCCCATGAGAGCCTCGTCAGAATACTTCTTAAGCTTGTCCAGCTCTGCCTTAAGTTCCTTGTTGTCCTCACTTAGTTGGGTAATCTGTACGGTAATGTTCTTGTTCGATGCTTCCAGTTCATTGTTTAGCCTCTTTATCTCCCTGTATTCTGCAGTTAACGCGTCATACTTGTTGTACAGCAAGTTGTAATTCTGAGATATGCCATCTATAAGATTTCCAAGCGTAGAGTCAACATACTGCATGAACTTCGGAACATCAATCTCGTAATCGTTGCTTATCAGAGAAAGAATCCCTGCAAGATTCTTTACAACATAGGCTCTCCGCATGCTTTCGCTCGTGTCTGGTATTATCGAATAACTTACGTCTATGCTGTTAGAGCTTATTTTCACTATATGAAACAGGTAAGGCATCTTGTCTATATTCCTGCTCTCCACCTTTGCCGCAGTCACGGAATTGGCATCTGAGCCCACGTCATAGAAAGGAAGCTTTGAGAGCTTTGCCTTAATTTCAGGGAATGAGGTCTTGAGCTTCCCGTCAAGCTGCAATTCCTCCACTTTTGGAAGCACTATAGTATCTTCAGCCAAAACAACTCCTCCATTATTACTTTATTATAGATAAATGAAAGAATAAAAAGGGTGCTTATTTCTTCCTAGGTCCGCTCTTTTTGTCTGCTCCCTTCAGCTGTAAGCCAGGCATGTAATTGATAAGCGATAATGCGTATAGAAGTATCACTATGAATATGCCTATCGATAATGCAGTCAGCCATGCGCCAGAGGATATTATCACTGATAATATAAGGAAGATGATACCTAGAGCCACGTATGCGGTCCTTCTGCTTATATACTTCTTGCGCTGCTTGCTGTATTGCGGATAACAGGTCTTGCACACCACAAGCGTATTGTTCTGCACGTTCTTTGTGATATTCGTCTTGAACCAGCGGAGTGTTTTTAAGACATGGTCGTCGGTAACCTTTATCCCGTTCTTCTTCTTACCGCATATTATACAATAGCTGCTTGGCATGTTATCTCCTATTTATAGGTCTACACCGAGTTCCACTACTCTTCCAAATGACTGGTGTATCTTATCTTCGTCTATCCTATCGAATATGTCCGATATTGCAAGATCATCTATACCGATTCTCCTTAATATGGTCTCTACCTGCACCTGTTTAAGCCCTAACCCGAAGAGCATCTTTGCGAACTCTATGGCGTTGACGTTCTTGTGCATCTTGTCAAGCGCCCCTAGCGTACCTTCCACGCTCCTTATGTTAATCCCGAACGAGTTGAGTATGCGCTTGAGTTCTATCTTATTTATCATGTAGGTTCCTGCCATGCGCTCACCTTGTATATATGAACACTCTGCTTATAATATTATCAGGTATCCCTACTTCCCTTAAGAATTGTATTATGGCTTCACGATTTATATTGTTCTTGGCAAGTATTGTTACCAGGCTCTTCACATCTACTGACCTGTTTGCCTTGTCCATGTCAAATATTATGCTGTTTATTGTGTCCATGTTGGCATTTGTCCTTACCAGCTTTGCAGTTATATCCATCTTCTTTAGATAATAGTCCTTTTGTATGTTCGTATCATTCATCTCGCTTTCCTGAAGTATGTCCCCAAGCGTTATCGCATAGACGTTTAGAGGCATCTCTCCGATTATGTGCTCTATTATGAATACCGAAGGGAATTTTATAGACGTCTGGAATGAGAGGTCTATCGCCGCCTGCCCTACTCCGAACCTGCTTATCTCATCCCTCATGAAAGCCGTGAAGCCGAGTGATCCCTGCAGGTAGTCGAGGAACTTCTCGAACCTTATCCTTAGTATTATTGATGTGCCTACGTTTGAGAATATGGCTTCGTTTATATCCGTAGGGTTCTGCGATGCAACTATGAGACCGAACTGGTACTTTCTTCCCTCTCTTATTATAGTAATCGCATCACTCCTTTCATCGCTGGCTATCTTCCATGCCTCGTCAAGAACTATTATTGCCTTTAGCCCCTTGCTGGGACTCCATCCCTCAAAGCGCATCTTCTCCTTCAGTGTCTGCAGTATGAATAGCCCTGCAAGCGCCCTGAATCTCTCATCTGGAAGGCCGGAAAGGTCAAGATCTACAAGGCCTGATGTGATGAGTTTGTCAAGATCGACTGTGCTCTTCCTTGCAAAGTAGTCTTCTCCCTCCCTTGAGAACTCTCTTAATCTATATATGGCATTTTCGAGCTCGGCAGGATATGCATAATTGCCCTCACCAAGCTTCTCCTCAAGCAGAGCGGTAACGTTCTTCAGGGTAGGGGCATCCTTCCCATCCTTTGGGATCTGGGTTAGTGGGAAGCCTGCGTTGACGTAAGTCTGCTCTATAGCTTCTGCTGTAAGTCTTCTCTGCTCCGCGAAGCTGGTAATATCGGTGAGTATGTCAAGCGCATTCATTATCTGCTTTGCCCTGTCCAAGGGCTTCATTCCCGCAAGGTCCATTATATTTATGAAATCGCCCTTTCCAAGAGCGACAATCTTGCCTCCGCTCTGCGCTACCCATGATTTGTACTCTCCGGCCCAGTCTATTATTATCGCATTTGCATTCCATACGTAGCTAGCGCGTATCAGGAAGGTCTTTACGAAGAAGGACTTTCCGGCTCCTGTTATTCCTACTACAGATATGTGAGGGTTTGTCAGAGTGGCAAACGTCCACGTAAGCGGCACGCCAAATCTTCTGGTTATCCCTATGAAGATAGAGTCTGTAGGATCGTTGAGAAGGAATTCTGGCGGAGGCTCCGGAGGCCTGCTAAGGAAGACGCGCTTTGCAAGTTCATTGCTCATTACATTCTGTATCCTTATCAATCCCATAATCGTTCACATAAACATTGTTCGGACATATTATTTAGTTATCATTTTTGGAACTGGAATGATGATATAATCTCTTCCATGGTTGGTATGTAATAATTCAGCTTGTAAAGGCTGTACATCTCCCTGCCCACTACCCTTATCAGGTCAAGATCGAATACATTGAATACCGTTTGCAACTGGTCTGTCTGCTGGGTAAGTTTATTCATGGCATCACTCATTGTTATCCCTACTGCTGTTGTCTCTATGTACATCATGCTGCTAAGAGGCCTCTCACCGGCTCCAAGCCTGTCTATCCTTACCTGAAGCACTCGCGTTCTTCTTTTTAGGTCATCGAGGACCGAAGTAGAGACATTGGGGGCGCTCTCGCTTTTTGAGTATTGGAATTCGAGATATGCCCTTCTTCCTTCCAGGTCATCCCTGTACTTCTGTATATCTACAGCCTGGCCTATCGCTATGAATTTGAATGGGAATTTTACGCTCATTACGGCTTTCTCCCACTTGTCAGGCCCCATCACCATCTCGCTCTCCTCGCCTTCTATCATCTGCTCAGCCTGGAAGACGTAGTTATAGACATTGGCAGTAAGATATCCCGTAGCGTAGTAAAGACCGTTGGCATACTTTACTATCCCGTCATTCTCTTTCGGAATCGTGTAATCCCTTGCAGGAATTGTACTGACCTTGAGAAGCCTTGTGAATATCGGGAAGAGTAAGAAATCTGCGAAGCTTATGATCATTATCAGAATGAATGCAACTAGGAAGAGTATTATTGCAAGTATGTCCAAAGGACCATAAGCTGCACTGAACGATGCGAACATCAATGCAAGTATTGATGTAATTCCAACCCTGAATATTGTCTCTTCATCCATGCTCATCCCTTCTTAAGAAGCTCGCTTATCGTTGCAGGAGGTATACTGTATTCCGGCTCTACAAACACAAGCATTTCCTCTCCAGTAGCTATGCTTGCAGTCACACCAAAAATTGAGCCGGCTCCTGCTGCAACCTCCTCCGCGCGCTGCATCGCTATCGCTACGGCTTCCTCTTCGTTCGCACCAGGAGCGCTTACCATAGCATATGCCATCTGGTTCTGCGAAGGCGACTTGTTAACCCCATCGAAGAGGTTGTGCCACATTGCCAACTCCCCTTCTACGCGCTCCAGAAGCTTGTCAGGCGTGGTCTTGTCTGCCTTAAGCTTGTCGTACTTGTCTTCAACTTCATTCAGCTTTGCACTTATCCTGCGTATGTACTCGTCCTTGTTAAGGTAATAGAGCTGCGATGCCAGTTTCATCGGATATCTGCTGTTAACAGTTATCATCTTCGAGAATGACCTTGCGAAATTGAGCTTCTCCTCGTCAGACATCTCTGTTGAGGATAGATAGACAGGTATCTTTACAAAGACACTCGCATAAGTGTTGTCTTCCTCTTTTACTATTATCGCATTTCCCGAAGCTGTTACGTAGAATGGTGGCTCATGGCTCAGCGTAACCACATTGTTCTTGCGCTTGATAAACGGAACGAAGTAATATGAATAGAACCTGGCAGATGCGGCGATTACATCGAAAAGAAGCCCTATTACTGCCAGAATTATTGCAACTATCTCATATCCCGGAGGCAGTATGCCGATTATTACTGCACATATGAAAGATCCTGAAAGCAGGCCCAAGAATATCAGGAAAGAAAAGTTCTTGTTCAACCAGATTACCTGATATAAAATATTAGGTCAACTTAATAAACCATTTGCATGTAGTAAATGCTATTTTTTCTCTTTTTTCTTAATATTAAATTGCTTACCTAAGATGCTGCCGTTGATTTCGTTAAAGTTTTTAGATATCTTGACCCCTGGCATTTTTACATTAAATGTTGGGGGGAGATTAGCTTTATATGTTGCGTTTCTACGGATAGCTTTAGCTCGTTCAGCGTATATGTTTCGGGAGTATCTCATTTTCATACGCTCTTTATCACTAGGCATCCTGAAAGAAGATCCGTTTTCGATCATTTTGTTATTGACCATGTGCCGGTATAGTTCTCTTCTTACTATTTTGTTATACTCCTTTCTAAATGCTGCAGGATCATTTGCAGCTAGTTGTCGCATACGGGATGTTTTTAGCGCAGCTCCGCTGCTACCGGAAAGCAACCATCCGACCGCGTTATCAGTGCTTGAAAATGGAAGAGTGTTTGGTTTACCAGGATAAGAAGGCTGCTCAACCGTTCTTTTTTTAGGCCCATACTTTTCAGGATTTAGTACTGCCATTCTTACCCTGTTTGCTATATGGTCATTCATCTGTTTGACTGTCATTGCACCTGTACCTATCGCTGCAGCTTTTGATATCACAAGTGGGGAAGAGCCTATAGCTGCACCTTTAGTCAATACATTTGGACCAGGTATAAGATCTCTGCTAGGATTGGAGGTTCCTGCCTTAGCCTTACCTGAAAGTGCCTTATAGGTTTGATGACTCCCTGAAATTAGACTAGGACCTGACGTACTGTCTGATTTAAATCCTGCTGCATATTGTTTATTGCTTTTATCGAATGCGCCAGTCTTTCTTGATGCCATGGATCCCCTGCTGCCAAGTCCTATGCCTGCAAGTGTGCCAAGACCGAATAAACTGAATATATCAAAGCCCCTTGTAAGCCCTCCTGCTGCAGCTATCAGTATGAGTATTATGATTATTGGTATCAGTGCGTCTACGTCCCCAAGCGACAGCATAAGGTGCATGAGTCCCAGAAGCCATATCATGATTAAAGATAGGAAGTTAGTTTATAAAAGCATGCCTTAATCAGGAGTAATTCTTAAATATAAGGAAATTGTAAAACAGTAAATACATCAGAATATGATATGGTCATCATATTAAGACATTTATAGGCGAGTGTAATGAATAGGTTAAATAGAGGAGCTTTGGTGCCTGCAATGATTGCAGTAACTGGAACAGCATTTGCAGTATCTATAGGTAACATTAATCTGCAGAAAAAAGAAGTCGAAAGAATAAGAACAGATACAGTAAGCCAAACCGCCCTATCCTATAAGGACATAGATTCTGTAAAGTTATTACTACGAAGGCAGATAAATGTAAATCAAGGATTTGGTTATGGGCCTCATTTATTTCCAGTGCTATATAAAAATAATATGTCTTTAGTGGAAAATAACATATTAATGGCAAATACAGTACAGAGAATACTCTCACCAATATTATACAGTAAGCAATTGGAGCCATACGTACAGGCATCTTTAGAAGATATCAGATATGGACAGTTTAGAAATGCAGAACAATTTCTAAATGATACTTCTAAAAAAGCAAAAACAGAAGGAAATATGATAGCTATTGATGAAATAAACCTAGCGTATAATTATATTAGAATTGCGATGGTTACGCAAGTATCAAATGCAGTAGTTGAAGTTAATAGGAAATCTGCAGAAAAGCTTTCTGTTGCTTTTATAAGAGATTCTAGAAGGATTTATGACTCGGATCATGTTACTAAAAGTGCTATATATAACATACCAAAGACTATTGCTTCTAATAAGTATACAGAACACTCTGATAAAAAAGATTGGGCTGAGACTCTACACTATTTAGAGATTTTAATTGAGGTGTGTTTCGGCATTGGAACATTAAGTTATATAGGCGATAAAATAAATGAATATAATAAGAAAAATTTCCCACTTGAGACTGAATTGAGTTATTTAAAATCTATGTATAATATCGCCTCTGCAGAAGTACACCGCCTCAAAAATGAGCATAGGTTTAATTATAAAGAGGTAGACGTAGCAAGAGTGGATATGGAAAAGGCAGGAAGAAGATATTACACTTACAAAAATGCATATGAACAATATAAAAAGTATTTAAAGAAGGGAGATTATAAAAGAGCTGAAGAGCTTAAACGTAGCATGATTGAAGCGGCAAACGAAAGTGGAAAAAATGGATAATTTTAAAAAACAGAGATTAGTTCCAATAATGACAGGAGCACTGCTATCATGTGCAATTTTATATAAAGATTTATATGTAAAAAGAGAAAGTGACTTGTTATTGCCAGATATACTAAAGATGGAGATAAGACAGACTAAAAGTGATGATAGGGAGAGATTATTTGTAAATGAGGCCATTTCTGAATCGTATAAAAGTGACCATATAAATACAGGGACAATTATACAAACTTCATATATTTCAACAAATAGAATTGTAACGAATTCAGATAATGTACCGGTTAAAGCTAAGGAATTGATATTTAATACATTATATCCGCTATTATATGATCAGCGATTGGGACCCTATGTCATTGCGACTTTTAGAGATATAGCTCATGGGAATGTTAAAGGGGCTGAGAATCTTCTTTTGATTTCTTCGAGAAAAGCAGAGGCTGAAAATAATAGTTTTGCAGTAAACAGGATAAATTTTGTATATATGGATATGACAGGGAAAAAATTGCAATATGAAGTACCTAATCGAACTTCGATTAGTAATACACAAGTCAGAGAAGTAACTAACATTAGAGGTAATCACATGGGCCAGATTTCAGAATATCCCATTGAGAAAAGTGAAAAAAATGTGGTAGCTTCAAATGAATCTCGGCCAGGCATGGTTTGGTTCATTGGTTTTCTTGGGGCTATCGGAATTGGCGGAGCTGCACTCATGGGAGCAGGATATGTTATTTTTTATTTGATATCGTTGCCAGGCTTAGTTTTTAGCAAACTGGAAAAGATGATACATAAAAATAAGGAGAATGATGAGTAAAGATTCCGTCGATATGATGACTAATTCTAATCAAGATTTTTTCTTTATAAAGGTTACTGATTTTTAAGTCCAAAAATGACTTCTGGGATTCAAAGAAGCCTAAGGCTTTGATTGAGCCTATAAAAGACAGCATAAATTCTGTCCACAGTGACAAAGGATATGATACCTAGAGAGATTTCGAATACTGTGAACTAAATGATATAAAAGCGATAATCCCTGTTAAGGCAAATGCGAGACCTTCTAGAAGAGGGGTACTGCAAAATGCAGTGCGAGAACAATTTGACATATCTCCTAGTCATATACGATTGAGTTACTTTGACATACCTATAAAAAGGGGACAAAAACAACAAGAATGGAAGAACAAAACTTATTATGGAAAATGGTGGGCAGTAGAGGAGTTTACTCTTGATATGAAAGATTGTTTGGAGAATACGTTTTTTCCAAGAAATGGGATGATATACAGAAGGAGATAGTAACGAAAGTGAATCTCATCAACTTATTCATTAAAATGAGGTGATTTATTGGATACAGCAAGACCTTGAAAAGAATTAAATATGAGAGATTGTAATGATTGCTTTGACAAATATGAGTGAAAAGTTAAGGAAGTATATTGCAACAACGATTGCAGGAACCTTGGCAGTAGGGTCGGCTATTGCCACTAATACGCACTTACAAAACAATACAGATACAATAAATGCGTATGTTGCAAATACATTGGATAATATAATACAGTACGATGGTAAAGAAACTATCATAGAAAAGTACGTTCTTAGTAGTGCAATAAGGAATGCCAAGAGAGGAGATTATAAAGAATCTAGAGCACTTTTAAGAGATGCTTTTGTAAGAAGCCGTACTAAGAGTATGAATTTGCTTAGCGCAGAGATAGGGACTGCAATAAGTTATATGGAAGATGAGAGAGGAATTATTTCAACATATTCTAGTCTTCCAGATACATACTTTCTTCAAGAAGAAAAGCAACAAATATTAGCAGATAAAGAATTCGTTAGAATCGCTAATCAAACATATCTTAAATACAGTGAAGAAACAGCTACTGCTTCAGAAGCTGTTTATTCTAATAAAAAAACTGTAAATAGTTTAAGTGAAGATATACAAAAGACTGGAGATAGTATCGCAATACTTGCAAGCGTTGCTGTCGGAATAATCTTGTTATATGGAGTTGGAGCTATTATTAAAAGTGCAGTAGAGGAATTTGAGTATAAAAAGAGGGAATTTGAGTATAAAAAGAGGAAACAAAGACTGATTGAAGAATATGTTAAGCCCAGAGCAGAGACTTTAGCTTCTTCCGATAGAGATAATGAGATACTTCACATTAATGATGGTACATTTGATATGCTTAGTTTTTTGGAGAACAGACCTGAAGAGGTACGTTTAGAAACAAGACCTATTTTAGATAAAGTATATTTTAGTGCAAACAAAAAATTAAAAAAGATTAAGAAGTATGTCAATAGCGGAAGCGATAAAAAATATCAGGCAGCATGGCAAGAAGTAAGTGAGGCTATGATGCCCGTTTTGGTGAAACTCCCTTTGGGAGTGTGGGGTAGGCACTTAAAAAGATGGAAACGAGAATCTGAAGAATTTTATGAGGAGATAATAAATCAGCATGATATAAGCCGTGATGAAGCTGAGTTGTGTAAGGAAGAGTTAGTTTATCAGTTACGTATGTCAAGGGTTTATAAAGAAATTTATTTGATAGTTAATCAGATTAACAATGAATATGCAGAGCATTTGTTACAGAACACTTTGGAAGAACGTTTATTAGTTGGGATCGATTATCCGCAAACTTTGCAAGAGATTAAGAATGAGCTGAGAAGAATGAAGGATTGAATTAATTTAGTAAGATACATACTTTATTTGTATTTTTATCAGATTTGTTAAACTTTTCTGCTATCTGTGTATTTTCTTTATAATGTATGCAAAATCAGTAGTTGCAGTATGAACATTACAAGCAAGTGTGCGTGTAAACAAGATATAGAATAGAAAATGTTCATTACGCTGTTTGCATTAACATCTGCTTCTACAAAGTGTAATACAGAGGTTACAAAATTGAAATTTAGTGGTTTATATCAACGCAGTAAATCTCTTGCTAGACGCTGCAGCAGTTCCTCCTATCAGATTTGCAATGTTTGTCACTGCAGTATAGGTTATTGCAAGTATGAGTGCAGGGAAGAATAGTATGGAGAGCCAGAAGCCATTCATTACGCTATTTGCATTTGAAACAGCCAGCACTAATGGAGAGTATGGTGAGATTGCATTTGCCTGGGCGCCTGCACCTGCGCCATACTGTGTTATTGTAGAATAGGTATTGGAAAGTGCCTTGATGGCGCCAACGTTTGTAAAGTAGTATGCGACTGAGAATAGAACAGGCATGACCAAGAAGAAGCCTATCGCTATCGCTATCATCATTCCTCCTACGCCTCTTGTAGGTAAGAATGCTCTAAGTATGATTCCTGGTATAAGGAATACAGGTATGCCTGCATAAAGGAAGAACAGTATGAAGTAGTATTGTGTGTATAAGGATATCAACGCGTCGAGCAGGAATTGGGTGAGTGCCCATGCAGGCCAGTAAAATAGAAGTATTGTCACTCCGAACGGCCTGAATGCTGTTGGAGAGCATACGGTTATCAGGCTGTTAAGGAAGCATACCTGAGGAGTTATGCTCGCATAATACCTGTCCAGAGCGCTTATTATGAAGAGCCTTGAGGCAAGTGAGCTAGTAGTGTTTATAGTAGTTGATATGTAGCTAAGAGAGGTGTTGTAGGGATTTATTGGGCCTGTAACTATTGATGGTATTAACCCGAAAAGAACTGCAGTTATGAACAGGAAGCCTGCAACTATCAGCATTGATGCTATTGCCTCATACATCTCTCCTACTCCGAAATTCCTTATCCTCTGGTTCTTAGTAGCGGTACCGGCCATGAATATCAGCACGGCAAGCATAAATGCAAGCGTTGCGACCGTCATTGCAAGAGGAGCCCATTGCACCCATACGGCCTGTGCTTGTACGTTTATCTGGCTGCAGTACCAAGGAGCAGAGGTTTGTATGACACTTCCGGAGTTGCATACCGAAGATGTCGTAGATTGCGCGCTTGCTATACTTATTAACACTACAGATAAGATTATTGCCAGATATATGCTTGCATTTTTCATCTAGATTACCTGAGTTAACATCTCCATAAATGATACCTGCTGTCCAAGTGCACTTGAGAAGTCTCTTACGAAGGCGTCAAGTATCATGAAATTCAATGCTGGTATGAATATAAGGCCTAATGTTACTACCGATCCCAGAAGTATGAATAGGCCTATGATATTCCATATCTGTGCGACTACACCGGCTCCGAATGAGAGCACAGTTGTAGGTGCAAACAGTACAGGTAGTAATGATATTATACTGGCAAAGGTTATTGCAGTGTCACCAATAAGACTTGTAAATGCAGTCCCTTCTGCACTCACTATGTTACTGAATGTCGTGTTTATGAAGCCGTAGCTAACACTTACAAGCAATGGATATATCAAGCCTATGCCTATGCCTAACGCAATCATTGCGTTCCCGAATGTTCTAGTTGTACCGAAGGCTCTTGCTATCAAACCTATTCCTATAAGGAACGAGAACAGAATCGCTGAAGATGACAATAATATTACCTGGAGCATCGATACTGTCATTTCTCCAATCAGGATGATTAATAGTGGAGATAAGTAAAGGCTGTTAGGACCTGTAGTGAATGAACCTTCTGTACCTGCCCCTATACCACCCAATGTGGCATTTATGCCCACTTTAGGTCCGAAAGTGCTTAGAGCACTCAGCCAATACCCTACAGTGAGTATATGCACAAAATTCTGGTTGAAGGTATACATATTACATACTGCAAGTCCCCATATGTTGTTTACAGTAACGCTTCCTGATCCTGAGCAGCTTTGTGGTACCAACCCTATAGAGCCTAATGCTGGGACAGGATTGAAAGCACATATTATTGATGAAAAACCCAGGAAGATTATGGCAATTATGATAGTGGCTACTTCTTCGTATGCCTTTATTCTTGCCCAAGGTACAAGATTGTTTCTGCCCAGCAGAGGCGCAAGCATACCTATCAATATTGCAATAAGTATTACGGCAGTTGCAGCCAAGACCACTATCGGGAACCAGAATGTGTACGGAGAAGATAATATATTGGTGATAGAGCAAGCTGGTGAGAAGATGAATCCTGAAAAGTTACCAAGTATATTCATATCATTCTTGCCTCATTATTTGCTTCCTTTCAATATCTTGCCCATTATACCGCTACCGCTTACTGAATTTGATCCGAGAAGCTTTCCGAATATGGTTACAGTATCATAAGATATTAGTAGAGCTATTACCAGACCCATAAAATCTAATACAATATATATGAATAGCTGAGAGAAATACAATAAATTTGTATACTCAGAATAACCTATATCAAGATTTATTACTCCCAAGTATTGCGTGAAAGAGTCTAGAGCAAGACCAATCCCAGACGGGCAAGTGGAAGTTCCTGATTTGCATATAGCAGCTGAAATGCTGCTCGGATTATTGGTAGATGAGTATGAAACTGTGAAAGGATACATTATTGCAGGAAATAATACATAAAATGCTATGAATAGTGCTATAAATGCACCTCCGGCTGCTCTTGTCCATGGGAAGGCTCTGAGTGCAACTCCGAGGAACAGGAATATAGGGAAGAGGTAATATATTACAAATAGGAGCATTATTATGAGACCTCCGCCTACGACCATGAATGTTGCAATACCGCTCTCAACCCATATAAGCTGGTTTAGACTAGAAAACCCTGCAAACGGATTAACAACTATCCCCATGCCTCCTGGAGCAAATTCTATCTTAAAGTTTGATATTAAGGATATCATAAGCTTGTTCACGTCGGTCCATAATACCATTAGGAATCCTGGTACCACCATCTTACTGAATATGTTGTTGCATAAAGAGGTATACAAAGTCTGGAATGTCCCTGGAACAGTTGTTCCGCTGGTTGTAGAAAATATGCTGCCTATAGAACTCTCAGCTCCGCTGAAAGCCGCAATTCCTGCAGCTATGAATAGTATGATTAATATCGTTACAAATCCTTCTAGATATTCTCTCTTAGCAAAATTCATCAGCATATCCCATCTGAAGGCTATCCCAAGTGCGTATATTACTGCCATTACCATGAACATAGCCATTACGACCAGAAGTGCAACGGATATTAGCCCTGTGTAGGAGGAATAAGTTGCTATCGCAGGGCTTACAAGAGGTTTTCCATTGACACTGTTTGTAAACAATGCAGTACAGCTAAAGACACTCTGTCCGCTTGGTAGTTGAAATATTGAAGCATGCAGAATTCCAACTAGCAAAACTGCAAGAACCGCAGACAGCACTACAAATCTTCTCATAAAAACACTATATGAATTTACCAAGTCCAAGTATGTTTCCTTCTCCTCCCAGAAGTTTTGATATCTCTAATATGGATGATATCAGTATAAGTGTGTTGAATATTGGCAATATAAAACCTGTAACAGCCTCTATGGCATATACGTTGATAAGAGCAAGTATCGCAGCTACAGTGTGTGTCGGATTAACATAGTAATATGAAAATGATGGGAACGATCCTATGAAATTACCTGATAGAAGACTGGTAAACGAAGCAATTGCATTTGCAACGTTTGCCAGGGTGCTCACTCCTGGAACTATGAATATTGCTTCGAAGCTTAACAGATTGCCTCCAGCAGGCCATGTGAAATAGAGATTTAGAATGTCTTCCATATTTGGAAATACATAGAAATTGAGATTTTTCTGGAAAAAGCATAGCCCTTCTGCGTTCTTCGTTGGACATGCAGGCACCATCGTGTTTGGAGGATATTTAGAGTATATTTTTGGCACCATGTTCGTGTACTGGTCTGGAAGAGTGGCTTTGTATATATAGCTAAGTGGCAGTTGTTTTGCCTCTGTATAACAGAATACTCCTGTATTCACATTGCCAGTAAGTTGAGGTGTGAGGTATACTGTTGAACCGAGAGGCGCACCGCATAGTGCAAGGTTAGGTATAGATGAGGCGCCATACGGCTGAAGATTCCCTATGTTATTAAGGGAGGTATACTCGAATAGAAATATGGTTGGGTAGACTAGCATGCTTGATATGACCATAGCTATCAGAAATCCGCCTATCCTTCTTGTGAACATGTTAGTCTCGAATATCAGCCCTGCCGCAAGAAGATACGGCCATAAAAGCAGCATAAGCATTATCAACACAAGCTGGAAGAGTAGGAAGTAGAATATTATGTTGGCTTCTATCCCAAGTGCTCCTGGCACAGTGTTAGCTATCTGGTATCCTGAAAAAGGTGACGATTGTATGTTTAGGCCGAACAGGCTTGGCGCATCAGGTATCAGACACTCTACAGGGAAGCACACTGTATCTTTTATCTTGTAGTCCTTTAGAAAAGCCAGCATCGAAGAGAACATATATACTGCGTTTAGAGAGGTAACAGATTGATTTGTCAGATTATCTTCAATCACATAAACTGATCCTAGCCCGTAATCTATGTTTCTTGTAAGAGCGTTTGTAGTTGAAGATGGATCTATTACGTCATTGCATATTGTTGCTCCTGGAGGCATGGGGCTTATCAGATTATTCGTGCTAAGGAAATTTATCTCTGAATTAGACAGCTGATTGCAGACGGTGGTTATCTGAGCCTGACCAGTATGGGAGGTAAACTGAATCGTAGAACCAAATACATAGAATATCCAGATTATTAGCATTATGACTATGGCTATGCCTATTAACTTGCCGAATTCTACGGTTGCCCCGGCCCTTATTGTCTTGTTATTGAACAGGTATCCTACCATGTAGTATATGCCTATCATCGCAAAACTTAGCACAAGACCTGCTACAATCACTGGCAGCCATACGTTAAGATTTGTTGAAGGAGTTATTAAGTTTGTAGTTGATGCCTGCACTATGGCATATGGGATAACTGTGGCCAAGAGGAATAATAAGAGTATTGCGTATAGTTTCATAAAATATCAACCCCAGAAACCTCCACCAGAAACATATGTAGATACCGAATTTAGTCCACGGGTAAGCGCCTGCGCAAATGCAACTGTAACCAATATGTCGAGCCCTATAAGAAATACTCCTTGGAATATAAATAGAGCTACATTCTGGGAGAAGCTCGCAAGCACCTGGGGGAAAAATGCGATGTTATTAAACAGTGCCTCTAAAGTACCCAGAATGCCGCCGTTACCACTTATTATTCCTGCAAAGAAGTTTTCTGGCAGGGAAAATCCGCCACCTAAGGATGTTGCAGGGGTATTGAAGAATGAATTCACAGGCAAGCTTTGCAGAGAATAGCTGCCCAAGTAACTGGAGTAAGGATTACAGGCAGATAAGGAAGTACCACAAGGTGTATATAGATAGGACACAAGAAGGCTGTTCATCACTATCATCAAAGGAAAGATGAAGTATGCTGCTATCGCTATTGACAGGAAAGCATCTGATACCTCACGTACTTTAGGTCCGAAGAAAGGAATCATGCGCATAGCTATCGCAGTTGGCACTACAACGGTAAGTGCAATCGAAGATACCACTGGCAGTGTAAGATATATTACAAAGACTATACCAGACACTATTGAAAATATGGTAAAGAAGGTTCCGCCAAAAGAAAGTGAGTATGTCTCAAGAGTATTTGCAATACCTTGTGACAGTGTTAATTGAACTGGTAGGAAGCTTTCTTCTATGCGCTGCAGAAAAGTTGCTATATGTGATACAAGAATGCCGTCAATCATTAAAAGGGCAGACTCTGAATAAAGAGATCCGAATAGGGAAAAGCCTTTGGTGAACAGAAGGTTCTGCAGATAGGATTCTGAGAATGACATAGGATTGCTTGTGCCTAAACCAGCAGAGCCTGTTAGAGAAGAACCGATGTTGCACCATGCTACTGCAGATGTTAGCAGTATACTTACTATAACTATACCTATTATACCTTGGAAGATCTCGGCTTTTACCATGCCCTTCATCTTCTCGCTCTGGGAAGGCGGAAGGATGTTGCTAAAAGCATAGAATACGCCGCCAAGCGATATTGCGATGACAAGCAGCAATGCGTTTATCTGCACCCAGTTATTTGCATCTACGCCGCCGAAGCTGCACCCGACATATGAAGTACTAGTTGCAAACAAGAAAAACATAATATCCCTATATGAGTTTTAACTTACCGCCAAGGTTTAATTTTATTCCTCCTCCAAGCGCCTTTGCTATATTGTCTGCTATTGCATTGATTATTATTATATCCAGGATGAATAAGATTAACTGGAGCATCATGAATACAGAGTACGGAGTAAGCACGTTGAGTATCGTGTACAGGCCATTGAATGCAGAAAAGCCCCATCCAAGCGAATATTCTATCCTGACCCCATTTGTTACTACAGCGCTCTCGCTGTTTATTACAAACATGAATGCCTTACATGCATAGCTTAGCACAGTGCTGTGGAAATTGCATGTTGATGAAGGTGTTGTAGTCTGTATAGGCAGTATGCCTTGGAAGACCTGTGTTACAGGATAATTGAATACAACTAATACCATGGGCAATAGAACTGCCATCGCGATGCCTGTTGCTATAAGCGTACCTCCTATTCCTCTTAGAATAGGCAGTGCCCTAAATACAAGCCCAATAGGTATGAGGAAACCGAGACCTATCCACACGAGTATTGGTAGTGCTTCTATTAACATGAGTATTATCATTGAGACAGGATAGTACAACCCTGTGATAAGATCTACCGTCATTGAATTAAATTGGCTTATAGTATTATCATTGCCAGCCAGAAGTGTGGGAGTAGATAGAATTGAGAACTCTGTGCCGAACTTAAAGCCAGCGAATATTATAGGTATAGGTATTGGAACATAGTACTCTATTTTTAAGGAATTCAGAAGAGCAACTCCGAAATTTACGCTGCCAAGAGTGCACCAGCCCGCAGCTACATATGAGTCAGCCGTAAGCAGATATGTTTCGGATGAATAGACCAGTCCGTTCATGTTGTTTAGGTAAGTGTCTGTTTTACTGTAAGCTGTGACAGGAGTGTTTGTCAGTGCTACTCCGATATTGCTAATGAATAGAAGCAATGCGAATATTATGACCACTATGATGCCTGATTTTGCAATCTCCCAGTACTCCTGATTTACCCAGCCTAGAAGTCCCGTGCTTGGAAAGAGTTTTCCTATCATGTAGACAATAGCTACGACCATTATCGACAGGACAAGTGCAAGCATTACAAATCCGATCACGTAAGAGTTTGCAGGAAGAGAGGTCAGGATTGCCCCTCCGCTCTCAGCGCTTGGGATTGAACCCCCTGTAGTTAGTACAGGCGTGCATGGTTTTGGAGAGTTTGATACCAGCGTATAATATCCAGGAGGAGTGATAAAGAGCGATGCGTGGAGAAGCCCTGTGAGTATTGCAAATGCCGTTAATAATACAAGAGCTTGCAGTCGCATGATATAGTTGCTCCTGTATAATTTATAAATGGATTATTCAGTGCTTGAGGAGCTTGAACTTCTTCATGTATGCCTCGGCTATGAAGATTATGAAGTATGGCAGTATGAATAATGAGTTTAAGATCAATACAAGATACTCTGATACAACAGTTCCTGTCAGTGGTCCGAGAATGGCTATTGATCCGAGTATTGATGCAAAATCAACTATGAATATTACCACTATTGCACTTACTATCCATATCAGGAAGTACTGTGGCTCCCGTGCTATCAGCTTTAGGCTCTCCTTGACAGCCCTTGATATGCTCTTGCCATCTACCACTATAGCACTTGGGACATAAAAGATAGGTATTATGCCTACAATCCCAACCACTATTGTGAATAGAGCTTCATATCCAAGATAATATCCGGCTATGTTTGCAAGCAGTAGTATGAATGTGTATATCAGCAATACTACGAAGACTTTGCTTATGTTCTTCTCTATCTCCTTGAAGGCCATCTGCCCTATGCGCACATGGGTCCTCTTCGATTTGACTATAAGGCTTATCAGCACGAATGCAAGGCTGATGAATAAGAGGGAGAAGAACTCCGCAATCGCTATTATGCTCAATCCCAGTGGGGTTGGATTGTGGAATAGGTTTGCAGTCCTGAGGAAGATCCCTCCGGCACTTACATATGCATCATGTACGGCTATTAAAGGAATTAGGAATGCGATTATGAAGGGTATTGAGAAGAGAATGACGAGCCTTATGTTTGACTTGTAAGTTTCAAAAGAGTCAGCAAGCACACTTCCCAGATAAACACCGCAATATTAAGATTCAAAGGACTTATTTATAAAGCATATGCTTATTTTGCAAGAACCAGTATGTTTAGATATAAATAAAAAAGAAAAAGAGATGGGGAAAAGCCCCATCTGCTCTTATATCATATGATTCATAAAGCACCAAGGTTAATGCCAAAGCTGCTGCATGTTGCTGATGTTACTGCTCCTCCTGCAGCTTGTCCGTTAGCAACTATGAAGCCTACCAGTCCTGGAGCCAGGAGTACAAGTATCAGACCTACTATTCCTCCTACTATCATTCCCATAGACCAACCCTGCAGGTTTCCTCTGAGCTGTCCAGCTGCAGGCATCATATGCGCTATTGCATACATAAGACCTCCCAGTACGAAGAGCAGTATTGACACTACTGCAACTACCTGTTGCACCCCTTGAATAACATGACAGAGTGAGGTATTGATTCCCTGTGTGTTTGGGCTAGATCCACCTAGACTACCTAGACCACCAGTGCCTAAAGTATATTGGGCAGATGCAAGTACCATTCCTGCAAACATAGCTGCGATAAGCAGCATCTTATTCATCGTCATTGCTTTTACCAAAGCTGTCCTTATTGTAGTCCAATTCATTAAACCACTATAGATGATAATTAATGTCCACCTTTAAATAGCTTTCTATTGAACGGTACAAGGATTTAAAACAGAACGTGTGCAGGGGCAGATTATTTATCTAGCATACATTGGAGATTTTGACCTTGTTCAGGCTTGCTTGGAATTGTCCGTATGACTTATCCTTGAGTTCAGATTAAAGGAAATGCCGGCTTGCTATAAGATAAATATCAATTTCACTTTTCTTACGGTTAATTTTATAAACATAATCAAACATACCATATCGGGCGTAATCAGTGGCTGATAAATCTATAGAGACTAGCGTTGACCGACTTGTCGCATATATTAAGAAGAATGGGGAGACAGAGGTTTCCCTTCTCTCGGCAAACCTGGGAATAGGAGAGGACACGATGACGGATCTTGTCAAGATCCTTGAAAAGGCCAATATAGTAAAGATAACGTATAAGCTTGGAAAGATGTATGTAACTCCTGCAGACAGCACTTCCAAGAGCGCCGATGTGGTAGAAGCGCAGAAGAGAGTTGACGAGGTAAAGAAGGCAGACCTTGTTGCAGACGTATCTGCGCAGGATGCGGTATTAAACAGAGTTACAAGGCAGATAGACGAATACTCAAAATCCATGAAGGGCATAGAGGAGCTCTTCAAGACGAAGAACAAGCAGATGTATGATTCGATAAAGCGCATCTCCGACATAGAGAGAAGAGTGGAGAAGGCATACAAAAGGATAGATGCAAGAAGGACGGAGCTGGAAAAGCTCCAGGCAGTTATAGACGCAAGCCTTGCGGATATTAACAAATACTCTGAGAGCGTCAACAAGTTCAGCCTCGACAGCTCAGGAGCAAACGCCATGATACAGGATATAAGGAATGAGATAAGCATATTCAGGGAAGGACTGAACGCATTCAACAAGGCAAACGAGAAGAGCATAGAGGAGTACAGGAAGCTCTCGAAAGCACAATCTGACAAGATACTGCTGAAGATAGAGGAGCTTTCGGAGCTTGCAAAGCTGCAGGCGCAGCAGATACAGAGCGTCCAGGAGCAAAGCTCGAAGTATTACAAGGACTCAAGATTGAGCGGACAGCGCGCTGCAAAAAGGGCAGAGCGTTTTGTCGATGAGATAACAAGATACAGGAATGAGATGGATGCGATAACCAAGGCGTCAGAAGCGGATTTCAGCTTCATAAAGAAGAATATAGCCGATATAAAGGTCAAGGTCGGTAAGGGAGCGACTCTTGCAAGCAGCGTAGGAGAGGTACAGGCAGACCTTGACACCATAAAAGAGGAACAGAGTGCCCTGAATAAGGAGCTGGGCAGCATACTTGATGGCATAAGGGCATTATCATCGAAGATGTCTGATGCAAAGAGGGATGAAGCGATGCTGAAGTTCGAAGCCAGAGCAAGAAAAGCCAAGGAACTCATGGCTACCATGACCGCACATTCCGAAGAGCTTACCAAGAAGGTAGAGGAGCTTGGCAAGTAGGTGTGTTGTTGGTTGATAAGAAAGAGGATCAGGAGGACATAAGCAAGAGGGTGGGGCCTCAGCCCGATGCAAATGGGATTTACGAATCGTATACGCTTAATGTACAGGGAATGACTGCAAACATAAACATAATAGACAAGGGAGAGTTCGTACCCATATACGAAGTCAACATGCCAGGTATAGGAGATGCAACAAGGATACTTCTTATGTCGATAAAGCCAGAGTTGCTTTCGCTTGTGCCTATAGACACTTCAAAGGTCACAAATACAGAGTATATGGAAAAGATGAGGGAAAAGTACATAGAAGCCGCCAATCTTATAATAAACAAGTATCTTCCAGGCACTGAAGAATCGATAAAGGATGCACTTATCTCTTACATAAAGAATATGATGCTTGGAATGGGCGACCTTGAGGTATTCATCGCTGACGACCATCTTGAAGAGATTACAGTGAACACTGCGAAAGAGCCGATATGGATATTCCACAAGAAGTTCGGCTGGTGCAAATCAAACGTCAGGATATTCGACGAGGCAACCATATACGACATCTCGGAGCATATAGGAAGACTGGTTGGAAGGCAGATAAACAACATAGCCCCGCTCATGGATGCAGAGCTTCCTGACGGTTCAAGAGTAAATGCCACCTTGTTCCCGATATCACAGAAAGGAAATACGATAACAATAAGAAAGTTCTCCAAGAACCCCTGGACGATGCCGCTTCTCATAAAGAGCAAGGAGATATCCCCCGAGATTGCATCACTCATATGGCTCTGCGTGCAGAATGAGATAAGTCTGATAGTCAGCGGCGGAACCGCAAGCGGAAAGACAAGCTTCCTCAATGCCATGTCGATATTCGTACCTGCAAACAGGAGAGTGATAACTATCGAAGAGACCAAGGAGCTCACAATACCTGATTTTGTGCAGTGGGTGCCCATGCTTACGAGGCAGGCAAACCCCGAAGGTAAAGGAGAGATAGTACTTTACAACCTTATGATAAACGCGTTGAGGCAGCGTCCCGATATAGTAATTGTGGGAGAGATAAGAACCAAGAAGGATGCTGAGACTCTCTTCGAGGCAGTGCATACCGGACACTCCGTGTATGGAACGCTTCACGCGGATAACGCAGAGGATGCGATAATAAGAATGACCAATCCGCCAATAGAGATACCCAAGATAATGCTTAACGCCATAGGGGGCATAATAGCTCTCTTCAGGCACAGAAGGCTGGGAATAAGAAGGCTCTTTGAGTTTGGAGAGATAGAAAAGAATGGAGAGGCTAATGTCATTTACAGATGGAATCTGAGAGGAGATTCCTTTGTGCAGGTATCCGAACTGACAAGACTGGTTGACACTATATCCCTGTATAGCGGATATACGAAGAATGAGGTAATAGAGGACATTGGGGAGAAGTCAAAAGTACTCAACTGGATGCTTGCTAACGACGTACTCTCTGTGAACGAATCGGGTTCTGTCATCGCAAATTATTACAAGAACAGGGACAAGGTAATGCAGATAGTCAACGACAATGCCAAATATGACCCAAAGACCTTCATGGTCTCAAAGCCTGACTGATAGTAAAGGGATTTTAAATCTTCTTCGGCTTATTTAATTGAGAACGATGCCACTTACTAAGCCTAGAATAAAGAGCAAGGACTCTAACATACTGATATTAGCGATAGATATAGACAACGATCTTTACAGGAAGACGGGAATAAGCGGGCCGCTGATGGGAAGGGTGCAGAATCTTAACGGGGCTTCGCAGCTCGCACTTGCAGACCCTGAGGACTCTGATTCAAACACAATGTTCTATGCTGTGCATCTGTATGACAAGATGAAGGATGAAGGTTATTCGGTAGAGGTAGCTACAGTAACAGGCTCAGAGAAGGAAGGCTATGAAGCGGATAAGGAGGTGGCAAGACAGCTGGAGCTCGTGCTGAACAAGTACAAGAGCGATGAATGTATACTTGTAACTGACGGGCCTAGCGACGAGCGGGTTCTTCCTATAATACAGTCAAGGGTGAAGATAAGCAGCGTCCAGCAGGTTATCATAAAGCAGGCTGAAGGGGCTGAGAATACATACTATGCGATAATGGAGAAACTGAAGGAGCCGCACTTTGCAAGGACTGTTTTTGGTCTGCCGGCGCTGATTCTGATACTGTTTGCAGTCAGTTACTTCCTGGGCACGGGATGGATACTTCCAGTTGCACTGATAGGGATATACCTGCTGGCAAAGGGCTTCGGGCTCGAGGAAGCACTGATAAATTCATTCAAGGGTTTAGGTTTCAGTATAGACCGCATGTCCTTTGTCTTCTATATGAGTGCAATACTGTTTGCAATTACAGGAGTATTCATAGCTGCAAACAACTACACGACAAAATTGATGATAACGGGAAACCAGGCAGTGTCTATAGCTTATATGGTAGAGGGCTTCCTTGTAGTGTTACCGATAATACTGATTCTCTATCTGATAGGCAGATTCATAGACGTAAGGGATGCAAGATACTACTTCCGCACCTTCAAGTATGCGATATTCATAGGCTCTGCAATAATACTGTGGACCCTGCTTTACTCATTTACTGAATGGTTCATGGGCCAGATATACTTCAGCCAGCTTGTCGACTATATAATATTGGCCATATTTATAGGAGTGGCAGTATCGGGCGCATCAAGAGTGATGAGAAGGCGCATGATAAGGAAGAAGAACCTCAAGGGCAAGATAGTCGTTAATGATCTAGGAGCGATGATAGGCAAGATAGCCGGAGTGGATCTTAAGAGAGGCAGGATGATAATAAATACAGGGTTAGGAAGTCCGATCACATACAGCGTTGACAAGATAATAGACCTTTCAGACAAGGTAATAATAAAGCAGTGATTCTCTTCCAGAACTGAAGCGTGCGTCCCATGGATAAGGTACAATCTGATTATAGGGAGCTGCTCAGGAAGGGCCTGAAAGATGAATACGATTCCTCTGTCAGAGGATATGATGTCCTCGGAAGCATAGCTGTTATCGGAGAACGGGGAAAGAGAGGAAGGGTAATAGCTGACGCCGTGATGAAGATCAATAAGAATGTTAAGACGGTTGTTAGCAAAGCAGGGGCGGTGAAGGGCAGATACAGGAAAAGGGAGTTTGAATTTGTTGCAGGGGAGAGGAACTTCATAGCCGATTACAAGGAGAATGGCTGCACCTTCAGGTTTGACATAAGGAAGACCTTCTTCTCTTCGAGATTATCCTTTGAGAGGAAGAGGATAACAGAGCTGTCAAGGGATAATGAGCATGTCGTGGTAATGTTCGCAGGAATAGGGCCTTTTGCGATAGAGATTGCAAAGAGGAACAGGAACTCTGAGATAGTTGCAGTGGAGCTGAACAGGGACTCATACAAGTACATGCTCGAGAATATACGAATCAACAAGACGGCAAATGTTGAACCGATTCTTGGAGATGCGAAGAGCATTGTCGAGGGCATGGCAGATTGGGCAGACCGTATAGTGATGCCCTTGCCTATGAGTGCGGATAAGTTCCTTAAGAGTGCAATTATTGCAGCAAGGAATGGGTGTATAATACATTATTACTCGTTCGGTAATTCTGCCGATCCTTTCTCGGAGAGTGGAAGGATGGCAAGAGAGCTTGCAAAGAGCATGGGCTTTACTGCAAGAGTTGTTGGAAAGAGGGTAGTAAGGCCTTATTCGAAGGATACTTCTGAGATAGTACTTGATATAAGGATTGGGAAGAAGAATAAGAATAAAAGTGGGAGAAAATGGAAAGATACAGAACTGAAAAGAATAAAAGGAAGGAAAAGAATGGAAAGGAAGCCAGGGAAGTAGCCCTGAGTTTATTCAGAGCAGCTTCCGGGATTCCTTGAATGCTTACTTGTATATGGACCTGTAGACGTTGTTTGTGTCGTCGGTTATGACTATGCACTCGCCTTCGCACTCTACCAGGCATGCCTGGCATAGAATGCATGAAGGACCCTGCACTGCGACGGATATTCCTCCGCTCGTGCCATCGCTCGCCTGAGCGAAGTGCTTGTGGCCGTCCTGTACATTCTCCCATTTTGCCTTTATGTCAGGGAGCGTCTCGCCCTTCCACTGCTCCTCCGCAGGTGCAACATCGCTATTAACGTCAGGGCTTTTCCTGTCTTTCATCTCAAATACTGCAACCGGGCACACGTCAAAGCAGTGGTGGCATCCGGTACATTTTGGTTTTTCTACGTATACTTGCATTTAGACACACCGATAGTTAGACATTCGCTGAAAACACTTAAATAGTGTATGCGCTTACAAGAGTTCCGCAGGTATATTGTCTGATAGCAGATTGAACTGCAATCAGCCAAACAGACTTGCGAGTCCTCCTGCTGCCTGCTCTTCGCTCATGTGCTCTTCTGCAGGTTTCTCCTCCTTCTTTGCCGCTGCCGGAGCTGCCGCAGCTGCTGGGGCTGCTGCCTGAACGCTCTGTGCGTTCTTTATAACATCCTTTATGTTCACTCCCTTCAGCGACTTTGCGACTGACTTTGCCATGGCTTCGTCAGGGCTGAGTCCTGCTGCCTTCACTACCTCTTCTAGGCTCTTTTCGTCTATCTCCTTTCCTGCCGCATCAAGCAATAACGCAGCGTATATGTATTCCATTCTTTTACACCTTTATCTAGTTAGTATCACTCTTTCTTCTCAGTCTCTGAAGCAGCTGCTTCAGGAGCTGCCTTTGGCAGCGCATTTACCGACATTGCTTCCCTTACAGCCTGCGCCAGAAGCCTTTCCGCTATCTCAGGCTCATACACCTTGGCATCAAGGCCTAGGCCCAGAGCGGATATGTATGCCTTTGAGATGCTCTCCTTTATATTGTATTCTGTTATTATTCCTGCGGTTGATGCTATCGCACATGCCTGTGCAAAGCTTCTCGATATCTCGTTCCTCAGGAATTCAGCATTGACTTTTAGTGCAAGACCATGGTAAAGTATGCCTTCGCTTATTAGGGCACGCACCTGCGTTCCTGCCTCGAATGGCATTATGTCGAGCATCTTGAGCGCTTTTGATATAGGCACGCTTATCTTCGTGCCCTTCTTTACGAGCACCTTTGACTTTGATATCACCACCTTTCCTTTTTGTATCTGTACGTCTATGCCTGCAGTCTTAAGATCCGTAACGGCCTGACCCGGAGCTATTGTCGTCTCTCCTGCTTCTATGCTTATGTCATCCGGTGAGACCTGGTTCGGCTTTGCGCTGAGCTTTATCCTGTTTGAGCTTATTATCTCGTTCAGCTCCTCTGGGCTCCTGTTAGACATTATAAGTGCGAAGTTTGAGTCCGTGTGCTCTCCCAGCCTCTTCAGCTGAGGGTCTGACTCCAGAACCTTCATTATCAGCCTCTTCCTTGCCACGATTATCTTCGTGTCTGGCTTGAGCAGGTTCTTTGCCTTCTGGGTCAGCCTGTCCGGAACCTCCTGTATAGGGAGTATGCCTACGGTCTTGTATGTCTTTATCTCTTTCTTGAGCTTCTCGACAAATTCAACCTTTTGGGCTTTTAGCATCATATTAACACCTTATATGAACCTCAGCGGTTCGCTCATGGTAAACTTCACGTATAGGGACTTTATGTGGTTGCCTCCCAGTTTCCTGTTTATGCTGTTCACTATCTCCTTTATGTTGTCATATATCTCATTGACATTCATATCCTCAGTGCCTACCACGCAGTGCACCGTCGGAATGTTCTTTCCCTTCGTCTTAAGCGTAATCCTCTTTGTAAGATCGTTTGACATCGTCTTCAGCGTCGAGCCTATAAGCGGCTTTGGCATCTTGTTTCTTGGTCCGAGGAACTGTCCCAGGCTCTTTGCTATTGTAGGCATGAGCTGAGGCTGTGCTATAAGCTCGTACTCAAGAAGGCCAGTTAGCCTCTTCGGATCCTTTGCTATAGTCTCTATCTCGCTGCCGTTTATTACTTCCATGTTATTCTGCTTTGCCTCATTGGCAACGTTATTGTCATTAGCGAATACAGCTATCTTCATTGACTTTCCTTTCCCATGAGGCAGCGTGACCTCTAGGTTAATCTTGTTGTCCTGCTTTGAGAAGTCTATTCCTTTGAAGTTTATGGCAAGCTCTACAGTCTGCTTGAACTTCCTCTTTCCTTTATTCTCCTCAATGAACTTAGTGAGTTTCTCCAAATCTTCTGCCATGTTGATCCCTCCTGCAAAACTGCAGTATTGCGGGAAAATAAGCAATATGAATTAAATGATAATATTAATAAAGTTATCTCTGATATCGCAGTGCCAAGGTATGCGGTTTGCCTCTTTTTACAGTCGCATATCCATATTCGCTCTCAGCAGATTTATAGGATCATGTTATTGTTGATCCGTTTACGTAACAGAACAGGTGATTATCGCACGTACCGTCTGCACATATGTTAATGGAGCTTATCTGCGATGCGTTGTTTATAGCAAATGACATAGGATACTGCGAGAATGCCTTATAGTTGCCTGTCTCATTTGCACTGAATATTACCGTATTCTCAGGAGCATATGTACCGTTTTGTTGCGTAACGTATCCAAATGTTGTTCCGTTTACATCGATACTGTTGAGATTTACAGTCGGTATTACATTGAATGATACTTTTGATGATGTGCAGTTTACGTAGCTTATGAAACTTCCTGGACTGTTATATCCTTTTATAAGGACTTTTACAGGAATCGCCATATCTGCATTAGTCACACTACCTGTAGAGATATTTGTTGCAGTTAATGATAGCACTAGTGCATTCTGGTTCTTCCCGAGAAGCGTTGAATAGCTAGTAGTGGAGATGTTCATGCTCAAAGGTATGCCAGTCTGGTTGTCTACACATAGATAAGTTGAGAAGGTACCGTTCTGAGATGCTGTAGATGTGGAAGCAGATGATAATGCACTCAGACTGCCTGTTAATTGGAATTCATTGCATGCCCTGCCTGACACGTTACGTCCTCCAATGTATGATATTTTCACGTTTGGAGAGTTGATTACTGCCTGGTTTACAGAAGTGTAGGAACTTGCGTTGAAGCTTGTGGATGTAGCGTTTGATAGCAAGCAGGATAGAGGAGCCAGTGCGGATTCTGTGCATGTGACACTTATGCCGTTTTCATTATAGTTTGCAACTGTTACCTGATTACCAAGCACTGTAAGTGAGATTATAGACTTGACATTATTTCCCAGCGTATAGGTATCCAGAGTTATGTTCGTCTCTGAAAGAGTAGGCAAGCTTAGAAGATATGAGACCTTTGCATTGTTTACTGATTTTGCCGCTGCAAGGTCATTTATCAGCATTGTCCTTGGGGATACCTGTGCTGCCGTAGTTGTTGGAGCTGCGCTTATGCCTTGTGATCCTGAAGATACATTACTTGATAATGACAGTATTGCACTTATTACAGCAATTGCCACAACTACAACTATTATGCCAAATATGAATGCCAGCTTATGATGATGAATAGGAGCCTGGCTCTGCTGAGGCATTGATGAAGCCGCAGGCTGCTGATAATTTCCCTGATTGTCATTCCCAATCTCGTCCATTTAACCAAGGATAGATATAGTGCAGAATATTTAAAGTTATCTTCAGTTCGCTACCTTAGGGAGATGGCGAATCCATCTGGAACTACGCTAAGATTCCATGAATATGAGTTTCATCAGTAAATTTTGTGGTTGCACTAGATTATTGGGATTGTAAAATGTCAATTTTCTATCGTTGTGTAGAGATACGCAATTTGCCTCTTTTGACATTACTGTATAGACATTCCACTCTTAAAAAAGATCGATAGATTCAGGTTATTGTTGATCCTTTTACATAGCATAACATATCGCTCTCACATGCCCCGTTTGCGCATATGTTAATGGCAGTTATATGTGATGCGTTTTTTACGGCAAATGACATTGGATACTGTGAGAATGCCTTATAGTTGCCAGTCTCATTTGCGCTGAAAAGCACCGTGTTCTCCATAGCGTATGTACCATTTTGTTGCATAACGTATCCAAAAATTGTTCCGTTTACATCGATATTGTTGAGATTGACAGTAGGTATTACATTAAAGGATATGCTTGATGAACTGCAGTTCACGTAACTTAGAGGGTAGTTTAGATAGCTGCCTGGACGATATCCTTTTATAAGGACTGTTACAGGAATCGCCATCTCGGCATTTGTCACGCTGCCTACGGAAACGTTTGTTGCCTTCATTGTAAGTAGGACTGTACTCCGGTTCCCACCTAGAAGCTGAGAGTATTTGGTTGAAGATATGTTCATGCTTAGAGGCATGCCTGTCTGATTGTCGATGCACATATAATCTGTGAATGTGCTATTTTTAGTAATAAAGTATGATTGGGAAGTTGAAGCGGCGGCTGACAATAATACACTTGAATCCCCTTTTATGCTGAATGCATTGCATGTTCTGTTCAATACCTTCGACTTGCCCATATAAATGATGCTTACGTTTGATGAGTTGAGAATAAACGGAACGCTTTTGGTAATTGGGGTGTAAGAGATAGCAACTGAGGTTATTGATGTAGCGTTTGAGATTGAGCATGAGGTAGGATAGAAGTATGCAAAAACACAGATTGCATTTATCCCGTTTTCGTCGTAGTTTATTATCGTGGATGAGATATTGAACGTAACCAAATATGTTCCCGATTTGACATTTCTCCCAAGTACATCTGTGAACCCGCTGATATTATACTGTGATGCGCTGATATTATACTGTGATAATGTAGGTAAACGTATGTTGTATAAGATTCCTACATTGTTTACTGATTTTGCCGCTGCAAGGTCATTTATCAGCATTGTCCTTGGGGATACCGGTGCTGCCGTAGTTGTTGGAGCTGCGCTTATGCCTTGTGATCCTGAAGATACATTACTTGATAATGACAGTATTGCACTTATTACAGCAATTGCCACAACTACAACTATTATGCCAAATATGAATGCCAGCTTATGATGATGAATAGGAGGCGTAGGAGCCTGGCTCTGTTGAGGCATTGATGAAGTTGCAGGCTGCTGATAATTTCCCTGATTGTCATTCCCAATCTCGTCCATTTAACCAAGGATAGATATAGTGCAGGATATTTAAAGTTATCTTCATGTTGCTCTCTGTAAGGAGAGTAGCTTACTCCCGTACGAGGCCTGAGAACTCGCCTTCTCCTTGAAGGCAGGCGTACTTTGATACTCTGTCGTTGTAATTGTCTATTGTTTTTTCTATTATTCCAAGGAACTCTTTGATCTCGCTCTTCTTTTTTTCAGTAGGAGCATATGCTGTCTTCCATGTATCTTCTGCGTTCTGCTCAACAGGCTCAACTCCGAATCTTGATTTGAACTCTACAGTCATTCCCTTCTGATGGTAGGGCTTGCGTACGCCAGTATGCTGACTTACCAGTCCGTTCGCATCACGTATTATATGACTGCGCATCTCTTCTGCCCATTTAAGCATCTCATTTTTGGGCAGATTTGGCTCTGCTTCCAGATGCAGAGTTGCAGATAGCAATCCTGAAGAGTACTCATCAACAGTTTTTGTACCGCGCAGTATATCGAATTGCGTGAACTCTATATTAACATGAACTTTTGCACATGAATCTCCGTGATTTATCTTCTCAGAGAATGCATTAGTTATCTCAAATGCCCAAGGTGCATTCTCCCTTGCTGAATCCTCTCCCCTTGATAG
>JAJZKU010000021.1 GCA_021850705.1 Microcaldota archaeon | reverse complement strand
TTTCTGCAAAATATATGCCTCTGCGAATCATATAGTTGCTGCCTTTTGCCAGATTGTCCAGTCTTTCAAGTGTTTCTTTTGTGAGAGGCTTCAGCCCGAAATCTGCAATTAACTTGTTGTAGTCTATGTCTCCTTTGACTTCGTATGGGTTTACGGTCTGCATAGATATACATAAGGGCAGATTATCTTATAATATATGCTCTTGATCCGCTGATAAGCGCCAGTATTCCCTTTGCAGCTTTTGCTTTGCAATAAACGGTAAATTCACGTTATTATCTTTTGTAAAGCTCATTAATAGTCAGCTGTTACGTTATTTCTAGAGATTGTTTTTTAGGCATATCTAAGAATTTGTTCCCGTTATGATAAATTAATAAATACTGCAATCTAAACTGGATTGATGGCTAAAAGCACTTATGCAAATTGTATAGAATTTGGAAAAGGTTCTAAAAAAGGGCAGGCATCTTTAGAGTACATGATGATATTTGCATTTGCGTTTCTTATTGTAGCTGTTGTTCTGGCACTTATTTACATCACAGGAATACACAATACTACCATATCGAACTCTTACTGCTATCTGACTCCCGACATGCCCTGCCAGGGAATGTATGTCATAGGCAATTTGGTAGATCCTACAAATGCGAAGGCATATGTAATATTTACAAATGAAAAGGGCATAGGAATAAGCATTAGACCTGGTTCGTTCTATTTCTATCCTACTACAAGCAATACCTTTTATCTTGGCGAATGTATTCCTTCCAACATACCGCAGGGAGATTTGGCCGTGTGCAATGTTAGTGTTAGCAATCTAAATGCGATATTGTCTTCCGGAGAGCAGGTAAACCCTAAGTTCAATATTGCATATAGTATTTGCAGCAATAATTATTGCGATGGATTAAGTGCAAACGCCCCAGTATTCAATACCACAGGCACAGGAACCGTGTATGTAACACAGAGTACACCGTCTCTTTATTATGTTACTATAAGTAGCAATAGCATAAACATTACGATAGACGGAGTAAATTATGCGCCGGGTTCAAAGCTTGCTGTGTTTAAGGGAGTGAGTTATACTATTTTGGGTCAGGTCCCTCCTGGATATGCCTTTGGTTCATGGACAGGCACAGGGGGAGTCAGTTTGTCTTCGGACTCGCAGTCAACTGTTTTTACTGCTTCTTCCGATGGGACATTATATGGAAGTAAAAATGCCGTGATTTCTACTACTTCATCAACATCAACAACCTCAACTACATCAAGTACAAGTATAGGTTGAGAGTTTAGAATCGTTTATGCATAGAGGTATTGATTGGCTTTGCCGGAACACTTCCTAAGTATCTGAAAAATACTATTAGTTCGACGACTTTCCTGGATTAGATTAATAGGATAGTCCGCATAAGATTAACAAATCTATATAAACCTTTTTATTCTATAAATAACGGAAGTGTCTGTGCTAGTCCCTACTCTTTATCTTTATAGGTGTATGTTTGACTGATAGAAGTGATCATGTTATTGTGCCCCCTCACAAATTAATGACTGATAAGGAGGTGAAAGAACTTCTGGAAGAGCTTGAATTGAAGCCTGAAAACCTGCCCAAAATACTCGAGAGTGATCCGCAGGTGAAGATACTTAACGGCAAGGTTGGCCAGATAGTCAAGATAGACAGGACGGAGAACGGCGTCAAGGTACCTTACTACAGGATAATTGTAGAAGGTTAATTGTGGTTTCTATGGATAGTGAAAGTGTTTTGTTGGAATCTTATTTGGATACTATGCCTCTGATACAGCACCAGCTGGAGAGCTTCAACAGGTTTGTGAGTCAGGGATTGCAGCGTGTTGTAGACAGGCAGAATGTGGTACAGCCTAGCGTCGAAGGCTTTTCATTGAAGCTTGGAAATGTGAGGCTTGACAAAGCTTCTATAATAGAGGCAGATGGATCCAGAAGGCAGGTAATGCCGAACGAGGCGCGTCTGAGAAACCTCACATATTCTGCTCCTATATTCATAGAGGTAGTACCTGTAATAAGAGGCATTGAGAAGAGAGCTTCTTTCGGAGAGGTCTTCATAGGGGAGCTGCCGATCATGCTAAGAAGCGATTTATGCTACATAAAGACAATGTCAAAGCAGCAGCTTGTAGAAGAGGGAGAGGATGCAGATGATCCAGGAGGCTATTTCATAATAAAGGGAGTTGAACGTGTACTCATAGGATTGGAGGACATAGCCCCCAACAGGATAATAACCACGAAGGGCAAGGGCGGCGACAAAGTAAATAGCGTTGTCTTTTCTACAGCTCCTGGCTTCAGGGCAAGATGCGTAGTTTCAAGAAACCAGAATGGAGTCTATACTGTAGAATTCCCTACTATTTCAAAGAGCGTCAATCTGATACTTCTTCTCAGGGCTCTGGGAATGTCTGAAAAGGATCTTCTCAACAATGTATCTGATTCTCTGTCATTCAGGAATGATGTAATGCTGAATCTTGAAGTAAGCGATTATAAGGAGATGACCCAGAACGAAGCGATATCAGAATTAGGAAGGATGGCAGCGCCCGGACAGGCTGCAGAGTACCAATTATCAAGGGCAGAGACGCAGATTAACAATTACCTTCTGCCTCACATCGGAGAGACGGCAGAGGACAAATACAAGAAGGCAGAGTATCTGCTGACAATGGCAAGGAAGGCGACGATGGTCGGAAACAAGCTTGCACGCGAGGATGACAAGGACCATTATGCAAACAAGCGCATAAAGTTTGCAGGAGAACTGATGGAAGATCTCTTCACTTATGCGTTCAGATTCTTTACAAAAGAGGTAAAGTACCAGATTGAGAGGACAAGCGCTCGTGGAAGGAAGCTGAGCATACAGTCGATAATAAATCCTGATACTATAACAGAGCGTATCTCTTATGCAATGGGAACAGGTACATGGGTTGCAGGCCAGACCGGAATATCCCAGGTTCTTGACCGCGTAAACTTCTCAAGCGCGTATACTCATCTGAGGAGAGTCAAATCTCCGCTTGCAAAGAAGCATCCGCACTTCAAGGCAAGAGAGGTACATGGAACACAGTGGGGCAAGATATGCCCTTCTGAGACGCCTGAAGGACAGGAGGTAGGACTTACAAAATATCTTGCGCTCATGTCAAAAGTCACGGTAGGTGCAGAGGAGTCTTCTTTCGAGGACAAATTAGTAGGCCTTAAGAAAAAGGCAAACGAGTGATATCATGGCAAAGAACGAAATAACTCATGTTTACCTGAACGGAAGAGACATAGGGACTGTAGAGGATCCTCAGAAGTTCGTCAATGAGATAAGGAGTGCAAGAAGGACAGGAGTGATTTCAGGAGAGATCAATGTTGCACACTATGCGAAGCAGCATTACATTAACATAAACAGCGACCGCGGAAGGGTAAGGAAGCCTTATGTGATATTAGAGAACGGCAAGTCAAAGCTCACTAAGGATGTGATAGAGAAGCTTAAGAGCAAGGAGATAAATTTCAATTATCTGTTCAGGAACGGAATAGTGGAGTATTTGGATGCTGAAGAGGAAGAGAATGCGCTTGTCGCGTTCAACGAAAGCGATATAACTGAGAAGCATACGCATCTTGAGGTAGACATAGCATCGATATTCGGGTTTACAGTATCTACTTCACCTTATGCTGAGCACAACAGCATTGCAAGGCATGCTATGCTTTCTAACTTCATAAAGCAGGCGCAGGGACTCTATGCGATTAACTTCAACCAGAGATTCGATTCAAGAGGCTATCTGCTCTTCTATCCGCAGGTGCCTATAGTCAATACAGTACCTTACAGAAAGACAAATATACAGAAGCATCCTAGCGGCCAGAATTTCGTAGTTGCCCTTTCGACGTATTATGGATACAACATGCAGGACGCAGTGGTCCTGAACAGGGCTGCAGTGGAGAGAGGAGCAGGCAGGAGCCTCTTCTACAAGACCTATTCTGATGAAGAGAGAAGGTATCCTGGAGGGCAGAGGGACAGATTGAAGGTTCCGCCTCCTACAGCAGAAGGATACATGGGAGAGCACTTCTATTCAAAGCTCAGCGATGACGGAATTATAGAGCCTGAAATGGATGTCCAGGAAGGAGACGTATTGATAGGCAAGGTATCTCCTCCAAGGTTCCTTGAGGAGAGCATGGGTCCTAGCGGAATAGAGGAGAAGGTAAGAGATGATTCAACAGTGCTTAAGACAGGAGAGACAGGGATTGTTGACAGCGTAATGATAACGGAATCGCCTGGCGCTACCAAATTGGTTAAGATAAGGGTGCGCGGACTGAGAGTGCCTGAGAACGGAGATAAGTTTGCAAGCAGGCACGGGCAGAAGGGAGTCACCTCTCTTATAGTACCGCCTGAAGATATGCCTTTCACAGAATCAGGCATAATACCGGATCTGCTGCTCAATCCTCACAGCGTCCCTTCGAGAATGACGTTTGGCCACCTGCTTGAAGAGCTTGCAGGGAAGGCAGGTGCAGTAAGTGGAAAGGCCATAGACGGCACGGCGTTTGCACAGGACGGCGTGGAGAGAATGACGGAGTATGGAAGGATGCTTGAGGAGAAGGGTTTTGACAAGTACGGAGAAGAGGAGATGTACGACGGAATAACAGGGATGAAGTTCAAGGCCAAGGTCTTCACAGGAGTCGTTTACTACAACAGGCTGTACCACATGGTAAGCAATAAGATACAGGTTAGAAGCAGAGGAAAGGTACAGATACTGACGCACCAGCCAACTGAAGGAAAGGCGAGGCAGGGAGCGCTCAGATTCGGAGAGATGGAAAGAGACACGCTTATAGGATATGGTGCAAGCCTATTGCTCAAGGAGAGGCTGCTTGACCAGAGCGACAAGACAAACGTGCTCATATGCAGGCAGTGCGGCAACATAGGCTATTACGATCATATTAAGAGAGTGAATGTCTGCCCTATAGACAAGGGTTCAGACTTCGTTGAAGTGGAGATAAGCTATGCATTCAAGGTACTGCTCGACGAGATAAAGTCGCTGCATATAATGCCTAGAATGAAGGTAAATGAGTGATGCTATGAAAACCGAGGTAATCAATTATATAAAATTCGGAGTAATGAACCCGGAGTATGTCAAGTCTCTGGGAGTAGTGAAACTTACAGTTCCAGATACATATAATGAGGACGGTTACCCGATAGACGGAGGGCTGCTTGACCAGCGTCTCGGAGTCATAGACCCTGGATTGATATGCAAGACATGCGGTGCACGTGCAAAATCATGCCCTGGACATTTCGGCAGGATAGAGCTCGTAAGACCTGCAATACACTCTGAATTCGGGAAGACATTGTACATGATCCTGCAGTCAACATGCAGAAACTGCAACAGATTGCTTCTGGATGATGAGAGCCTTGCAAAGTACAGAGGAGAGAAGCTCGATCCTGATGC
>JAJZKU010000020.1 GCA_021850705.1 Microcaldota archaeon | reverse complement strand
CATTTAGCATGTCAGTTGTGCTTGAAAAGAGGTAATCTGGCTTTGCGTCCTTTATGAGCTGTAAAGGATCAAGGCCGTCCGCCACTACGCATGCCTTAACTCCTGCAAATCTTGAAGCATATACGTCTGAGGCCATATCCCCTATATATACGACCTTGTCTTTTTTCACCTTGTATTTATCGATTATGAGGAGTATGCCAGAAGGGTCAGGCTTGTACCTGTCTATAGCGTCCGAACTCAGTATGAAATCCACGTATTTTACCATGTTGGTGCTCCTTGCCTCTGCCATAAGCCTAGTCGTATTGGAATCGCTGAATATGCAGACTCTCTTCCTGTTCTTCTTCAGCAGCTTGAGGAGCTCTTCGGAACCTGGCTTTAGCCTTACAGGGTAGAGCTTTGCATATAGTGCATATATTGTTGATACAAGCTTTCCCTTCTCTTCCTTTATAACAAGGTCGTTTACAGACCTTACTTTATACCTTTCCTTGTGCTTGAGTATGTATCCCAGCTTGTATCGGGCTTTCAGCATCTTTGAGACCCTTATCAGCGCACCTGACGTTGCAAGTGTGCCGTCCCAGTCGAATATGAAGAGCTCGTTTTCGTCTAGCAGCATAGCATTATTAATATTGTCAGGCAATTAAAAATCCATATGATGAGATAGGTGATCGCTGAGCTTAGGCTATGACGATTGGTAGGCGGTCTGACAGTGTTTTTAATGCGAAAAGGTATCCTTGAGGAGCTCAACAAGAGCAGCGTAACTGTTACTGATATTGCAAATCAGTCCTGGTGCGAATACAAGGTCTTCCTTTCCTGCACGCAAAAGGAAGGACAGACAAAGGCGATGAGAATAGGGGAAGCAATCCATATGAACCTCCAGAAGGAGGTCTATAAGGAGCTTACCGTTGAGCCTGTCAACTACCCGGATGTCTTCTACAAGAATGCATACGAGAACATACTGACCATGAAGAGCGTAGTTGAGAATGGAAAGGGAAGGGAGCTTAAGATAGAGGGAGATATAGACGGCTTTACTATAAGAGGCAAGATAGACGAGCTTCTTGTTGAGAACGGTGAAACGGTAATAGTGGAGAACAAGACTACGAACAGGGAGAATGGCACGCACATGGATTCTCTTAGGGAGATGCATTCTGTTCAAGCTATGGTATACAGGATGCTTTTCAAGGACATACTGGAGAAGAGGTACACATTCAAGAGGTATTATGATACAAACGGGGTAAGCAGGATGAAACTCTCTCCGCAGTTCATACAGGGGCTGAAAGAGATAGGGATAAAGGACGACATGATAAACATAGGCGCAATATGCCTGAGCATGTTCGAAGGATACCAGCAGCTCCCAAAGATAAGCGATACTCTGATGATAAGGTACCTTGACAGAGGGAGCAGGGAGGTAATAGAAGAGGTAAGGATAAAGTATGACGCGCAGTGGCTCAAGAAGATACTTGACAAGGATTTCCTATTCTGGAACAAGAAGAAGAGCCCTGAGCCCGTCACTAAGGAGGACTCGTGGAAGTGTAAAAGCTGCTACTTCCTGAAGATCAACAAATGCCAATTCGGAGCCAGTTACTTTAAGTAGCATTCTTAGCTGTGCCTTGCATAATCCCGCTAATGTTATAAATAATCCGTATCTAATCTTAACTGTGGATCTGATGTTTGAAAGTGTGAAGCTTGACAAGCCTTCGTTGAGGAAGGAGTTCTCCAAGGATTACAAGAGTTACTACAGCACACAGCTATTCGAGGAACTGGGCTTCGGCAGGCATGAGTGCAGCATCTGCCATAAGAATTTCTGGAGCATAGAGGATAGAGATACATGCGAGGATCCCGAACATGCAGAGTATACTTTTTTCAAGGAAAAGAAGAGAGATATCAGTTATGTGAGCATGTGGAAGAAGTTTTCAGATTTCTTCAAGAAGAACGGACATGAAGTTATACCCAAATACCCTGTGGTGAGCAGATGGAGAAGGGACCTCTTCTTCACTATAGCAAGCATACAGGACTTCCAGCGAATAGAGAATGGAGTTATGGGCTTCGAGTACAATGCCAATCCTCTTGTCGTACCTCAGATATGCCTGCGCTTCGGAGATGTTGAGAATACTGGTGTTACTGGAAGGCACTTTACAAGCTTCATGATGGCAGGCCAGCATGCGTTTAACTGGCCTAAAGAGGGTTATTGGAGGGATAGGTGCATTGAGTTAAACTACAAATTCTTGACTGATGAGATAGGGGTAAAGAAAGAGGATCTTGTTTATAACGAGGATGTCTGGGCCATGGGAGATTTCTCAGAGTTCGGACCCTCTCTTGAGAGCTTTGCAAACGGATGCGAACTTGTAAACAGCGTATTCACCCAGTTTGAGAACTCCAACGGCTCTGTCAGGGAATTCAAGGGGAAGGTAGTTGATGTCGGATGGGGCTTCGAGAGGCTAGTATGGTACTACACAGGATATGACACAGCGTATGAAGCCGTATTCAAGGACATACTTAAAAAGATAGAGAAGAAGAGCAGCGTTGAATTCGACAAGAAGCTGTTCAACAAGTTTGCAAAGCATTCGAGCAAGATAGACTTCTCGGAGAAGGCAGGAGGTAAGGTAGAGGATGAGATACTGAAGAAATTGGGAATTTCGAAGAAGGATTATGACAAAGGTGTAAAACCACTGCAGGCACTTTACGCCGTTCTTGATCATTCACGAACACTCCTTTTTGCAGTATCTGATGGGGCGCTTCCATCCAATATAGGAGGAGGATACAACCTGAGAGTCATACTGAGAAGGGCGCTGAGCTTCATAGAGGAGTACGATCTCGGAGTTAGCATAGAGGAGATTGCAGAGATGCATGCCGATGAGCTCAAGGGCCTTTATCCTGAACTCAAGGAGAATCTTGACATATTCTCAAAGGTAATTGATATTGAAAAGAAGAGGTATGCAGCTACCAAGGAGAACAGCGCAAAGATAGTAGACAGGATAATTGCAAGGAAGAGTGCTGTCGATGTGAAGGAGCTGCGGACAATGTATGAGAGCAATGGAATAACTCCTGAGATGATATCCTCCGTAGCTGCAAAGAAGGGAGTGCACCTTGAGATACCAAGAGATGCTTATGAAGGAATAATGAAGGGAGACTTCACAAGGGAACGCGAAACCAAGAAGCACATAGACATAGATATGAGCAAATTCCCCAAGACCGAACAGTTATACTATAGACTAGTAGAGGAATCAGATTCAAAGGTACTTTATGCTAACAAGAACCATGTGATACTTGATAAGACTCCTTTCTATCCTGAAGGAGGAGGACAGGAAGCAGATCATGGAACGATCGATGGGGCAAAGGTGCACGATGTTCAGAAGTATGGAGATGTGATTGTGCACTTTATAGAAGGAGGGAACATAAAGAATGGCGAGAAGGTAAAGTGCGTAGTGAACCATGAAAGAAGGCAGAGGCTGATGGTGCACCATACAGCCACACATCTTATGAATGCAACATTGAGGAATGTGCTTGGAAAGCATGCATGGCAGGAGGGAACAAGGAAGGAAGAGGAGAAGGCGCACATAGACATAACGCACTATGATAAACTCTATGACAAAGATGTTGAAAGGATAGAGGATTTCGCAAATGGCGCTCTTGCAGATGGCATTAAGGTAACGGTAAAGGATATGGAACGCGGAGATGCCGAAACCAAATATGGCTTTACGATTTATCAGGGACATGGCGTGCCATCAAAGATAATGCGCATAGTTACTATAGAATCAAAGGATGGTAAGCTTATAGATGCAGAGGCATGCGGCGGTCTTCATGTTGTTGGCATGGAGCACATGATAGGAATGATAAAGGTAATAGGTACATCAAGAGTTTCAGACGGTGTGGACAGGGTTGACTTTGTCGCAGGAAAGGCAGCACTCAGATACTTCCAGGAGTCATACAAACAGCTGAAGACAGTATCACAGACCCTTAATTCGGATCTTTCCAGCACAGGCGAGAGGGTCCAGACACTGCTTCAGGAGAAACTTGCATCGGATAAGGAGAATGCAAAGAGGCTTGAGGAGATTGCAGCGGCTGTTGCAGATTCAAAGGAGGTTATTGACGCGATCGATGCAGCTCTCTCTAAGAAAGAGAGCATTGCTGAAGTTAAGCTCAATTACAACAAGCAGATAATGAGGAAGTCGATAGGAAACCTGACTTCAAAGTTCAAGAGACTTACTGTTATAATGGTTGGCAGCTCCGGAGAGGTTCTTGCGTCACGCGGCTCAGAATCAGATATTGCTGCGATAGACGCGTTGAAGAAGAGGTTCGGCGCAAAGTTCAAGGGAGGGGGAAGCAGAGATTATGCTGAAGGAAGAGTAGACTAGTGAGCACATGCCAGATCTTTTATACCAGCTTATACTTTATCCTCTGATTTACATATTTCCCGCATATGTCTCCAATGGAGCTCCAGTAATATTCGGGGGAGGAATGCCTCTCGACTTCAATAGAAGACTTGGAGGCAAGCCGATATTCGGCAGCCATAAGACCATCAGGGGACTTGTAGCGGGCCTTCTCTCGGGAATTATAATCGCATATGTAGAATCTATCGCATTTCAGATGCCCTATCTGCTTGCGATAGGCGTATTGCTTAGCATAGGCACTCATTTTGGAGACCTTTTCGGAAGCTTTGTCAAGAGAAGGATAGGGACAAAGGAGGGAGTGAGCATGCCGTTCATGGACCAGTACCTCTTCCTGCTTTTTGCATTCATATTTGCATTCCCGTTAGGCAATCTTCCAGCATGGTATGGGATAATATTCATAATAATATTGACAGGAGTGCTGCACAAAGGGACCAATATAGCAGCATATATAATGAAGCTGAAGAATGTTCCCTGGTAGCTGGTTCTTTACGCCTCCCAGATCCATGGAAGTATGTTTATCAGTATTGCTATTACTACAATAAGCGCTATTGCGGTCACTATTTTCTTGTTCTTAATGCTGGTCTGGAAGATGCGCCACCCGTCAAACCCGGGTATCGGCAGCAGATTGACCACGCCTACAAGGAAGTTAAGTATTGCTGAGAGTGCAACAAAGGTGTATATGAAGTATATGCTCTGGGAAGGAAGATTGCCAGGTATAGGGCCGCCCTCCTGCTCAAGGTCCACGCCTATCTTCCCATCTGATGCAGCTATTATAGAGTATGAGCCTTTGTTGGTAACGACGTTTACCTTTGAGAAAGCTTTATCCTGTGCAGCTGCTGCTTCTAGGGAGGTTATGTTGTTTATAGTGTGGCCGTTCCACGAATATATTATGCTGCCTGGAGCGATTACATTATATGCAGGCGTACCGTTAAGCACAGCGGTGACTGTAACAAGGCTTGTAACATAGTGTGGAAGCACGTAAATTAGCATGATGACAAGCAGAGCCGTGAATATTATTGAGAGAAGTATGTTCGCAGATATGCCAGCTGCAAAGATTCTGTTCTGTTCGTGAGCTTTTAGCTTCAATACCTTTTTCTCATCAGGTTCAACAAAAGCTCCCATAGGTATTATTCCAAATACCACAAGGCCTATTGATTTTATCTTTATCTTTGAAAGCTTTGAGAGAACACCGTGCGAGAACTCGTGCACGACTAGTATCAGTATGAGAGATAAAAGTCCTGCAAATATAGGTATCGTTATCCCAGGTATAAGCGGCGCTACTCCCGGAACCTGGCTTGATAGTGCTGCCGCATTTGGAACTGCAGTTGACAATGAGAGCAAATATGTACCTATGCCATATAGTATGCTGGCTGCATTGTAGACTATTGAATATATTATGAACAATGTAAATCCGCCTATGAAATTGACGGCATATATGGCATATGCAAGAAGGTCTACAGATGAAGAAGCAGGAGCTGATGCAAGCCTTGAGCTTATCTGAGGTATGCTTATGAAGGTAAATGCGTCTGCCATGAATGGAACTACGAAGAACATTATCAATACGGCTGAGATAGCTCCGAATATTGCCATCCTGGCGCTTATCCTCTTTTTGAACATAAAGTATGAAAGTAGGCCAAAACCCGTCGCTAGTCCCCAGTCTGCCATGAACTCCCAGTAGGGTTTTCCCCTGCTTGCCAGCCTGTCTATTATCCAGGTTCCTCTCTTGCTTCCGAGCATATACATTCCGAAGAAGCCCATGAACCCATTCGCACTGCTTATTATGTATCCGGTTATAAACAGTATGATTATAGCTGCAGGCCAGCTGATTATCGGACTTATCCCGCTGAAATAAAGATATATTATTGCAAATAATGCTGCTACTGCTACCACTATGCTTGATGAAGCATTGAGCTTATTTCTTAGTTTTTCTTCCTCTTTTTTTACAGGCATTTTTGAACCTCATTTCCTTCCTGTCTTCCTTGTTGCAAATAGTAGAAGGCCCACTATTATTCCTCCGGCTAATATGTAAAGGTATCCTATGTTTCCGTAGGAGAGCAATAAAGCTCCTATCGGGAAGTTTGTTGAGGATTGTGTAGGAGCCCATGAATAATCAGTGGTATAGAATGTGTCCTGTGGACCGCTGTAGCTAGG
>JAJZKU010000011.1 GCA_021850705.1 Microcaldota archaeon | reverse complement strand
CAAGGTTCTTCTTCATATTCAGCCCTTCGAATCTAGCTCTTCCTCCTGCAAATGCAACTGCAACTCCTATTGATATGCAAGCCCAACCTAACAGATCATTACGGCCGTCTGCCAAGTATTGTATGCCCGGGCCTTCTATAACCATACATCCTGCAAAGTAAGCTCCAAAAGCAGTAACAGTGTTAAACATCGCACGCCTGTTTACCTGTTTGTAAACATCAACTGCAATCTCTGCATCCTCGGTTCTCATCTCCTTGGCAAGCTCCTTAAGCTTAACATTGCTATAAAAGCCACTGGGCTTAAAACCTATTATATCATCAGAAAGCCTTCTCACCTTCTCCTTATGCGTCTCCATAATAACATACATTGCTGGAATTTACCTGATTTTTAAAACTTATACTGCGTAGGTACGATACACGAATCCTCTATTATACTAACCTCTTCTGCCTTGTCACCTGTCTCAGCACAGCGCTGTTCTCCATCCATGTCTTTATGGGTATGTCCATCTTCTTTGCTATGAACTCTATGGCACTCCTCGTATTCTCAAAGCGCAGCGGCTCCTTCCTCAGGGCATCTCTGACATGCTCTCTCACATTCCATACTCCAACAGGCATTATGTACCCAGAGTGCGCTTCCCTGAGTATGGCTACCTTCGCCTGCCTTTCCATCTTAAGAAGAAGCTCGGAAGAGGCAAGCCTTGCAGCATAATAGCATCCTCCTATTTCTGCATACTTGCTCCTGCCCTTGTAAGGCTCATATGATGAGAATATCTGGATATTGCTGCTCTCCCTGTTCCATGTTGTATTAGGGTACCATGCTTCCACAAGCTCATACTCCCACGATCCTGGAAACATCATTATCAGCCATCTGTTGTCAAGCGCATCATTCTGGTAAACCAATACCTCTTCAAGCTCCTCATTCTCCTTCACGCTCTTCAGGTTATTCTTTCCAAGCGTATCATCTACGGCTGTTATGCCCCATCTTGTAGGCACCAGCTTTCTGTTCTTCCCTACTCCTATGGTCCCGGCAGAGATCATCTTCTGTATCCTTGAGACCTCTATGCCCTTGGAGTAGAGCTCCACCATCGCATTGCTCGCAGTCATGTCAGTATCTGAATATGCCTTCTCAAGCGTCCTGTTCACCTTGCCCCCTTCAAGCTCCATCCTTTTCAGTATTGCGCTGGGGCCAAACGGCTGTGTATTCTCATCAAACCTTATTCGCATATCCGGCCTTTTGGAGAACTCCTGCCTTACAAGCTCATACTTGTCAGAGATTGCAAGCTCCTTTATCATCTCCTCTACCCTTCCATTATCTGCATTGCTGACATTGGTGCGGTGCATGCCCCTTACCAGCATAGACCTGAATTCAACTATCTCAGCAATGCTCTTTCCCACCCACTTCTCAGGTATCCCCATTATCGATGTATCTCCTATAGTTGGCGGTACAAGCGGGCCTATGTAGACATTCGGATAGCCTGCCCTGCCTATGAATATGTCAGGAGGGGAGGAGCCGTAAACCTCATTTCCCTCTATCATGTTCAGTACTCTTGATCTGTAGTAATCCTTGAGGAAAGCAGAGCTCTTCATGTTCCTGTATACGACGCCGCTTCTTACGATCTGCATGCAAAAACCGAGAACTTATTATAAGCCCTGCAGATATATCCGCATGAAGGAATATAAAGCGGTAAATGCGGACGGTGTAGCAGTGGTAATACTGCACAAAAGAAGAATACTGCTTTTAAAGAGAAGGAAGATTCCATTCATCTTCAATCCAGGCATATGGTCCTTTGTCATGGGAAGCAGGAAGAGAGGCGAGCAGTACAAGGAGACTGCATACAGGGAGTTAAACGAGGAAACTGGGCTGGAAATGAAATCGATAAAGCAGCTTAGGAAACCGATAAAGGTCTGGATGTTCGATGCAAAGAAGAACAAGAAGTGGCAGAATTACCTGTTCTTCTTCAGCTCCTCTACAGACAAGATAAAACTCAACATGGAAAACTCAGGATACAGGTGGGCAAGCCTGAATGACCTGAAGAAAGGAAAGGATTATACAAATATATTCATAGATAAGAACAGAGTACTAAGAGAGATAGAGAGTTGCATAAAATGAATCCTATAATAAACAGGTACAGGAAAATCTTTGAAAAAGAGATGGGCATAGACACAGTAGTGATAATGAATACTGGTGTACAGGATCCTAATTTCTATTACTTCACAGGATTCAGGTCAAGCTTATTCGAGAAGTGCATACTGATAGTGAAGAAAGACCATTCATACCTGCTCACATATGATCTTGAGTACCAGGATGCAATGAGACAGAGGTTCAACGGAATAGAGATAATAAAGATGAGCGATGAGCAGAAGGCAAGAAAGCTCCTATTAAAAGAGATAAGAGGAAAAACAGTAGGGATAAACGGCGAATTCCTGCCGTTAAACAACTGCAATAGGATAAAGGAGAGCTACAAACCAAAGAGACTGATTGACATATCACGTTCTCTGGCAGATACCAGAATGATCAAGGATAATACTGAAATAGCAAACATAAAGAGAGCTGCAAAGATAACCAAGCGTGCAATGCAACTGATACAAAAACACTTCAAGGTTGGCATAACCGAAGTGGAGCTTGCAAGAAAGTTCGATGAGATATCAGGAAACCTCGGTTCAGAAGGTCCATCTTTCGATACCATAGTCTGTTTCGGAAGCAATGCAGCACTGCCGCATCATTCGCCTGACAGTACAAAGCTCAGAAAAGGGGACATAATACTGATAGACGCAGGCGCAAAGTTTAACAGGTACTGCTCAGACATAACAAGATCCTTTATCTTCCAGAAGAAGAACGATGACGATTACAGGAAAAAGAAGGAGATGTATGATACTGTAAAGGAAGCACATGACCTTGCCCTGAGGTCCATAAGGGAAGGGATGCCACTTAGCAGAGTGCACTACATAGCATTAGATTACATAAACAAGAAAGCCAACGGCAGGTACAATGGCAAATTCATACACTCTCTCGGCCACTCTTTAGGTATAGATGTACATGACGGTCCTGGCTTCGGCCCTGCATATAGCAATATAAACGCCAAGGCAGGAATGGTAATCACCGACGAGCCTGGAATATACATAAAGGGCTTTGGAGGAATCAGAATAGAAGACGACGTATTAATAACAGAGAAAGGAGCGGTTATTCTTTAGGGGAGTTCTGCTAGCTTGGTAGGCTTCCACCTTCGGGAGGTGGCGACACGTGTTCAAATCACGTACTCCCCATACTATTTACAGGGTTACATAATAGACTCCGTTTCCAACAGATTTGCCTGACTATATATGTCATTTCCAACTACTTTGCCTGGTCATAGAATTCATTTCCAACTCGTCTAGGCTATTTCTGTGCAAATGAGAGGGAAAAGGAGAATGTCTGGATAATGGAAGTTCCACTCTTTCCAGGACTTATTTATAAATTCCAACCAGCTAGCTAATATCGGTGTTGGTATGGCAATAGGTGAATCTGATCCTGAGAAAGTAATGGCAGACCTTGAGCGTTTGAAGGTTGAATACGAGAAAGAGAAAATGGTTAACGCCGTTCTTTCTGATTCTGTGACTAATATTTCCCACTCAATCCAATCTCCAGCTGAAAACATTGTATATATATCAAAAATGCTAAAAGATCAGCCTGCAAATGTGCAGAAAGAGTATGTAGAAAGGATAGCTTATGAAGCCAGTAGAATAATGCAAATGACCCAAGCAATGATTGATAATAAGAGGCTCTCTCGCAGCGTAGTAAGGCTAAATCTACAGGAGATTAACTTTGTAAAGCTTATAGAAAGCCCTAGTATAAAGTCGCTAGTAGAGATAGCAGCTCAACAAGACCTTTCGTTCTCATTTGAGATAAGCGATGATATACCTGATATTATGGCTGATCCTGGGCTTTTGCTACAGGCACTCTTAAATCTTATAGAAAATGCAGTTAATTTTACTGAAAAAGGTAGCATAAGCGTGAAAATCTACAAGAGCGGGAAAAATGTAAGGATAGATGTGACCGATAGTGGAATAGGTATAAGAAAGGATGAAAAGAGTTACCTTTTTAAGAGATTTCAGCAGGGAAGTGTAAAATCTAATAAGGCCCATATAGGATCAGGAGTAGGTCTTGGGCTATCTATTGCTAAAGAAATAGTAAATCTTCATGGAGGTAAGCTTGGTTTTATTTCAGAGGAAGGAAAAGGCAGTACGTTCTGGTTCATACTTCCTCATGCCTCAAGAATAGCCAAGGAACGCTCTGCATAAAACTGGAGTTATCTAGGCCATATTTTAAGTGCTATTTCTGCTAATTTATTTGTTCTGTCGTCTAGTGAAACTAAAGTTGGTTTCTTTTACATACTAACATCTACTCTTTACCTTTCACAAATAGATGTAGCTCGTACTCTCTTAGTTTCTTCCTTTTTTTTCTAGCTTCCTGACGGATTCTAATCAAGTAGTCCTTGTAAATCTTAGGGTCTTTTTGATAGTTCTTTATCCATTTTCCTTCTCCAAGTGCTTGAAGTACTCTTCTATCTATTATTGCAAACCGTTCTGGATATTTCATGGCTAGAATTGCAGAAGCAACAGGTATTCCCACACCATTTAATTCAATTAGTTGCTCAACAGCACCTACAATGTTGTCCTCTTCTGCCAGTTTGAAGGCTTTGCTAGTGAACTTTTTAATATCTTGTTCTTTTGCAATAGATATATTCTGAAGTTTATAATTGCGAATTCTTAAGAAGTCATAATAAGACAAAGAAGGAGAATGGTTTATGTCATGGCTTATTTTCTCAAATTCTTTTTTGTACCATTTTAAACGGTCTTCTCTACTCAATTTACCTACTCCTCCTTATAAAAACAATTTATCAGGAGGGTTTAAATCAAATCGGTACGATTAAATGTACGTAAGTACGATTTCAAATAGCATTGTCTATTCTTTTAAGCACTAAAACAGTATGGCCGATAAAGATTTTAGGGCTTTTGTATTACAATCTTATTCGTAAGGCAAGAATACCGCGACTTTTAAGTCGTGGATGAATTGCGCAGTGCGATACGATAAATACTAATTCTTTTCTTGTGATATTCCGTTAATGGCAGTGTGCCACAAATTTGCGCGGCACAGTGACTGCCAGAAAAGTGAGTACATGAATAGCGTAGCGTATAGAAAAAATAAAGAACTGTCAGCCAATGACATTGGCCATCAGTTTATTCTCCTTAAGTTGAATCTAAGTATCTTAAATTTATTAAATAACTTTTCCATATGATATAATGCTACTTCTGAATTACCTTCAAATTCTAACTTTCCATGTTTGATTCTTTTTGAAGTATATTCTATCTCCCATCTCATTCCTCAATCACCGTAATCATTACATTAATTATGTTTAATTTTTTAAATAACTCTCTAATGCGATTCATTACAACTTTCGAATCCCCTTCAATAGTTTCTTCCTTTAGCATACCCTGTGCAGTATTTGTTAAATGTGGCCAAGGCCAAGATTTATCCCCTTTAACATAAGCTACGGGCCCGATTCCATCTGGTTTTACGATATATTCCAGTTCCCATTTCATGCAGAAGACCCTGACAAATTATTAGATTCAAGCTTAATAAACCTTAATAAGAAGGCATTAGAAGATATTCATTACATCTTGAAGTCGTTTTTGAGTTTTTGCATTTAATTTCAATCCTTTACCTTCTTTTAGTTGATTCTTTATTGCATAAAATTGACGTTCAGGGATACCAAACTGCTTAACTTCTCTCCAAGTATAGGGACAGACAATATTCTCTATATCTTTTGGCTCAGCTATCGTTTGCAATTATTACTTTTATAAAAAATTTTTCTTATCTGCTTCTGGCTGCTGATTTGATTGCGTTTGGCTTTGCTGCATTCTTCTCGTCCTTCACATATGCTACCCTGAACTTTCCTGAACCGTCATTATCGGTGCTTATGTCAAGGGACATGAACTCGCCTGCATAATCATTGCAGCAGACTATCGCCAGGCCTGCACCCTTGTAATACTTGGCATGCCTCTCAGGTGGCAAAGAATCTGCCTTATTCCTATCTACATTTACAAGAGCTCCATCTTCAAATATTTCCATATCCCCTTCGCTACCAAGTCCCTTCTTATCTACAATCACCCATCCCTTCTCTTCCTCAAGCTCCTTCCTGAAAGATGGATCATTCCTGTACATGGCAGCAACCTCAACTACTGTTGCCTGCCTATGTCCTTCAGGTATCGCCTTCTTCGCCTCGAAAATAGCAAAACTTCTTTCAGATAATATTACCTTATCCGTATTCTTTCGCATCGTTCTTACTGCAGCATTCATATTATTACCGGAAATAGCTGCAAAAACCTGATTTATTAAAATATGCCTCTAATTACCTATTATTCGTTATATAACGACATTTGCGGTTTATCATTACGTTTTTAAAGTATCAGACATAATGGTGTTTTCATCATGAAACTAATTGTAATCTACGGTCCGCCTGCCGCAGGTAAGCTTACTGTGTCAAAGGAACTTTCCAGAATTACAGGATACAAGGTCTTCCACAACCACCTTGCAATAGATTTCATAGAGTCTGTACTTGACAGGAGCAATGCAAAATTCTGGGAGCTGCTTGACAGGTACAGGATAGGATTGATAGAGGCGGCTTCGCAGGAAGGTATCAACGGGCTGATAATGACCTCCGTATACATAAAAGGCAATGATGACAAATTTATAAAGGATATTGTGGAAGCGGTAGAGAAGCATGGCGGAGATGTCCACTTCGTGCATCTGCTATGCGACAGGAAGCATCTCGAATCAAGGCTTTCAGAACCATCAAGGAAGGAGTTCGGCAAACTTACAGACATAAGCCTATTCAATAATTTTGTAGATTCAAACGATGTCTTTTCAAAGATAAGCTTTGTGCAGTCTTATGAGATAGACAATACTGGGATTGATCCTGAAGAGACTGCAAAGATGATAAAGGAGCATTACTCGCTGTAAGTGAGATAAGATTCTGCTGCTGTCCTTACGATGTAAGTTCATCTGTGCCATCCTCGCTGTAAGTGTGATACGGTTCCGATATCGTCCTTACAACATCAACCAGTTTGTCATGCAGGAACTTGTTTGAGAGTATTGCCCCTTCTATCTGTTCATCATAGGACTGATTGGTGCCTGACAGGCTTGTAACTCTTCCTCCTGCTTCTGTAACTATGACCTTTGCAGCTGCAGTGTCATAAGGCATTCTGGCAGGATGCAGGCTTGCAGAGAGTTCACCTGAAGCTACCAATGCCCCCATCTGTGCTATCGAACCCAACATAAGCACGCTCGCCCCTCTGTCTATAAATGTGCTATACGATCTTCTTATATCACGCTGCGCGCTCTTCCACGCTGCCATGCCTATGACTGCCCCCTGCAAAGAGTATTCGGTCGATACCGATATCTTATCATTATTCAGTGTTGCGCCGTTGTCATAAACGCCAGTAAACATCTTATCATGGAAAGGGTCATAGATGACCCCTATCAAGCTCATGCCATTTTCAACAAGCGCTATTGAGAAGACTGACATAGGTATTCCCTTTGAGAAGACCATTGTGCCATCGACAGGGTCGCACACCCATGTATACTCGCTATTCTTTGATTTAGGGCTGTACTCTTCCGCAAGTATATTGTGCTTAGGATACTCTTTCTGTATAGCTTCTATCACCATGCTGTTTATCCTTTTATCAACATCAGTAACTATTGTCTTATCATCCTTCAGCTCTACCTTAAGCTCCTTCCTAACACTATGTTTCATGATCTCTCCTGCTTCCCTGGCAAGCTCTACTGCGAATCCTAGCTGTTTGGACTGTGTTTTGTTCATCTAAGCACTACTGAAACATCTGTAAACCAGTGATATATAAAAATAGCTTAAGCGCTGTGAGCCTTGTTCATAAACTCCAAACCTGTCTAAAAACCCGCTATCTTGTCCAAAAAGTGTCTAAAAACTATATTTTAGAGAATTGTAACGAAAAGAACTGCAATGAAGTAGACGAGAAATCCAGCTATCCAAAGATATAAAAGCCCCTTGAACTTTTTGGTAATTAGAGTAAGCAATGTTATTGCAATACCCAATATTCCAAAAGAGAGTACAACATCGGCGAATGGGCTTATACCAAGGGAAGCCGTAATTGGATATAACAAGACCATTATTACTGAGGTAATTAAGGTTGCTTCCTGAAGCCTATCCATGAAAACCATCTAACTTTATGACAGCAAAATTATTAGTACTTTCGTACTTGTTTAACTCTGGCATATGTTCGAGATTAAATTATTTCGAATACTTTTCTAATATATCCCTTATGTCAGATACTCTATATGACACGTCCGAACACCATTCACCAAACCTTCCATCTGAATTGACTGCCTTTATCCATTCTTTCAGGTATTCGCGTTTTGTTGTATCTTTTTCGTCTTCCGCTCCCTTTATCTCTAAAACCCGCATTTTGCCATTTGCTAGTTTAATCAAGAAATCTGGATAATATTTGTGTGCTGATAAGCGCTATGTTTGAGTTTGGGATAGCGCCTAATCTGATTACGTCTTGCTGAATGAATCTTCTAATTCTTTCATTTCCTTTTTATGGTCATTATATATTTCTCTTAAAGCCCAGTTTAACTGAGCATCTTTCGGAACACGGCCTTTCACTCTATTCCCCTTCGTCTTCACTATGTGTAAAAGTAACGTTTCTATATCCTTAAGATAATCAACCTTCTTAATCCTAAAAATCTGGAATGAATTCCATTTTCCTTTATGTCTGTCTTTCAAATGCCAGTTAATTCTTCCAAGCAGGTTTCTTGTAAGGCCAAGATAGTACAATTTGTCATCTTTATACAAACCATATATGCCTGCATAATTTTTCATCATCTCCTTCAATTTCTCTTTAAAAATAGGACTTTTAAGAATTGTTGAGGGCATTCTATATGTCATACCCTTTATTAATTTCCCTTTTGTGCTATGTCTATGTTTTATATGTCGCTTCCGTTTAGTCATACTCCCGATAATAAAACTACATATATCTTAATAAAACTACAACGTTCGGATTAAACTACAAAGCCAGAGCTGTGGAAAGGATTAAAAGAACTCGTTCATGCGTGCCTGCCTTATTATCTGCATAGTCTTCCATCTCTGCCTTATGAACTTCGCAAACTTCTCGTTTGCAAGATTGTCCTTAATTGCATCTATGGTCTGTGCATCTGACGGATATCCGCTCCCTATGTCAATTCCCAGATGGTCCGTTATCCTCTCTATCTCCCTGTCCCTTATGACCTTTGCGATTATGCTTGCGCTCGATACCACAGGATAGACGGAATCGGCCTTATGTTCAGCTATCACCGATATCCTTTTGGAATCGGCAGGAACGATACCTTCATTCTTCTGCCCTTTTTTCTTTATGCCCTTAACATGCATATTCCTTGAAGAGAAGAGGCTTACGCGCATACCGAACCTCTCCGAGATTACATCAGGGGAATCAAGGAAGACCTTGTTCGGCTCTGTCTTGAGCGAATCTATGAGCCTTGCGAAGTTAAGCGCCTCTAACTGGTTCAAAGACACATTGCTAGTTATAGCCTGGTCTATCTCCTCGCTGCTTATGCTATAGCTCCTAACCTCATCGGCTATGGAGATTATCTCATCGTACAGGAACTCCCTCTTCCTAGGGGTGAGCATTTTGGAATCCCTAACCCCTATCTTGCTGAACTTGGCTTCCTTACTCTTCTTTACACTAACCAGTCCAACAACTAAGGGGCCGAGTACCGCGCCCCTACCGGCTTCGTCTCCGCCGGCTATAATAATAAGATCACCTTTCAGAGACCCTTCCTGTCGACTACTATCAAATCGTTAACAGCAACGACATTTGAGTACGGGACGTGCAGCTTGCCGCTCTTTATGTTGAGCTTGTTGACATACTCGCTGTCTACGTTAGGTTCTATAACCATCACGCTGAGCTTGCCGCTTGTCTCATTTAGCTCTGCATCCTCGAACTTTCCGAGGTCAAATCCGTCGTTAGTAACGACCTGTTTACCGACTAGTTGCTCTGCAATTACATATTTTACCATGGAACACACCAGCTATTTCTACTCATTTATCATTAGGATTAAATATTTATACCTATTCCATACGGCGGATACACGCATATACACGTAGTAAGCAAGTTTAAGCGCCAAAAAACGTCATATTGCAAGACTACTCCATTGGTATTAAGCTTAAATATCTTATCAGACAACATACTACCAATCAGTTAGTTTTGCTTAGGTGAGACAATGGTAGAGCACACAGAAACAATTGGAGAAACGATGCAGGAGAACGTAGTCCTAATAGGCAAGAAGCCTACGATGAATTATGTTCTGGCAGTGGTAACGCAGTTCAACAACGGTGCGAAGAACGTGAAGATAAGGGCAAGAGGCAATGCAATCTCACGCGCAGTCGACGTTGCTGAAATATCTAGGAACAGGTTCCTTACCGATCTTGCTGTACAGGATATAACAATAAACTCGGAAGAGATATCTAACGAAGATGGCACCCGGTCAAAGGTAAGTTCGATAGAGATACTGATGAACAAGTGAAAAGCGCAAGCTTTTCCTGTTCATACAGGTTTTCGTTTGTGTAGTTCATGGAGATAGAAGCCATAAGCATAGAGAAGGACGAAGAGACCCAGATAATCATAGGGCATGCTGGGTTCATCAAGACTGCAGAGGATCTTTACGAAGCCATGGCAGGCGCTGTCCCATCTGCGAAATTCGGAATAGCGTTCGCGGAGGCGAGCGGGAAAAAACTTGTGAGGAAGGAAGGAAACGACGAACAGCTAATCTCGCTTGCAGCGAAGAACATGATGAAGGTAAGAGCTGGCCATTCATTCATTATAATGTTCAAGGGCGCATTTCCCATAAATGTTGTAAACGCGATAAAGTCAGTTAGTGAGGTCTCGAACATCTACTGCGCAACTGCAAACCCTGTGCAGGTGCTGGTTGCAAGGACTGAACAAGGGGCATCTATTATAGGGATAGTGGATGGAAATGAGAGTTCAGGAGTTGAGGCAGAGCAGGATGTCAAGGAGAGGAGGGAGCTGCTCAGGAAGTTCGGATATAAAAAATAAGTGTAATCATGGATTACATAGCTGATCTTCACATACATTCAAGATACGCTGCCGCATGCAGCGACAAGCTCACTATAGAGAACATAGAGAGAGCTGCAGAAGAGAAGGGAATAAACATAATAGGCACAGGGGACTTCACGCATCCGAAATGGATGGAAGAGCTCAAGTCATCACTTAAGGAAGGATCTGCAGGAATATATCATGCTAAAAATGGAAGGATAAACTTCGTGCTCAGTTCAGAGGTCTGCACAATCTCAAATCCAGAGGACAAAGGCGCGAAGAAGGTGCATACATGCATAATCGCACCAAGCATAACCGAAGCTGAAAGCATAAACCGCTCACTTTCAAAGCATGGAAATCTGGGAATAGACGGCAGGCCTGTGCTGATGATGTCTGCAGAGGAGCTTGCAAATGAGATAAAGGACGCATGCAATGAAGCAATACTCTTTCCAGCGCACATATGGACACCGTGGTTCGGCGCACTTGGGGCGATGTCCGGATTTAATTCTATGGAAGATGCATATGGCAACGCAGCAAAGCACATATCCGGATACGAGACAGGGCTGTCAAGCGATCCGCCTATGAACTGGAGAGTATCAAAGCTTGACAGATACGCAATGCTGTCTAACAGCGATGCGCATTCGCTTCCTAAGCTTGCGCGAGAAGCCACAGTATTTGACCTTAAGGAGCCATCATACAAGGAGCTTGCCAATGCAATAACCGGAAATAAAAATATACGCATGACAGTAGAATTCTACCCCGAAGAGGGCAAATACCATTTTGATGGGCACAGGAACTGCAAGGTCTCCCTGAGCCCTGAACAGTCAAAGAGATACAATGGGATATGCCCTGTATGCAGAAGGAAGCTTACCATAGGCGTCATGCACAGAGTTGATGAACTCGCTGACAGGGGAGAAGGATATACTCCTAAGAACGCTCCGTCCTATGTGCATGCAGTGCCTCTGATAGAAATAATATCGCAGGTTACGGGAAAGGGGCAGGGCACTGCTCAGGTAACAGAGGCATATAGCAAGATGATAAACAAATTCGGAAATGAGATGAACGCTTTGATAAAAGCAAAGCCAGAGGATCTTGCAGCTGCAGACAGGGAGATTGGCAAAGCGATAGAGCGTGTAAGGGAGGAGAGGATAAAGGTAACTCCAGGATACGATGGAGTGTTCGGCATTGTTGAACTATTCAAGGATTCGGCTCCGCAGAAGGCAAACGGCCAAAGAACGATAAACGAATTCTGATAAAAGGTATAAAAACATACTATGGCAAATCCTAATTACGGGAATATTATGCAAAAGACAACTATATTATCATTGGTAGTGTTAGGATTCATGCTTGCAGGGCTTGCGAATGCTTACAGCACCCAGATCTATGACCCTGCAGTAGTGAGTGCAACATCAGGACAGTTGACTAATATAAGATTAAACGTTACAAGCGGCAACGGGGCAGTTACAATATCCGGTCCTACCAGTGTCGCACATGATACTCTGCAATCAGCAGAGACAGGCGCTGCCTATGCTGCAAACTATCTGGGAGTAAATGAAGATGCATATAATTTCTCATATTACATAAATGATAATAATAGTCCTGTATCAGGTCCAAGCGCAGGTCTCTCATTCACAATTCTTGCCATATCCGGACTTGAGCACAAACCTATAATCCAGACTCTTGCAGCTACAGGAACAATATCCTCTAATGGAACTGCCGGGTTGATAGGCGGTATATTTGACAAGGCTGAAGCTGCAAAGGCAGCAGGCAAGTCCTTCCTGATAGTTCCATACGCTCCCAACTCATCAATAGAGAGCATGTTCTACTATGCATCACAGCAGAATCTTGGAATAGGACTTGTAGAGGTAAAGAACGTATCCCAAGCCATACAATACGCTTTCGGAACCAAGGCTCCTCAACGGATGAGCTTCAATTATAGCCAGAACTATTCTATAGCGACGCTTCCAAATGCAACCCAGACGTGCAACGCATGCAACATATCATACTTCTCTCCACTGGAGAATATGACGATGAACATGACTGCCGGAGAGATAAACTCCATAGGCAGCAACTTCACTTCACTGAAGCAACAGATGCTCTCTGTGCTTGGAGCATACTCTTCCATAGGCGCAAAGGGTTACCTGTACACCGCTTCTGACCTCGCATTCAACGAATTTATAGATGCATATACTATTGCAAATATAAACAACGAGTCACTGAATAACGCATCAGCTACCCTGGTCAAGGTGCAGGATTACTGCAATTCACTCTCAGCGCCGCAACTTACTACTCTTAATTACGAGTATGTAATCGGAGGGGAGTTCAGGCAGGCTCTTGCAAACCAGACATTAAACGAATCAATATCTGAGTTAAACTCATCAACATCAAGCGATGGGATAACCCTTGCATTAAGGAACGTAGGTACAGCATACGCATGGTGCAAGGCTGCTTCCACTATGTACAATACTGCATACACTATGGGAGGTACGAATGTCACATATAATAGCAACATAAGGAACATAGCCGATAGCTATCTGTCAAATGCAACCTCCAAGTCTCTGCCAAATACTTATCTAGGAATCGCTGCACAGGCATTCAAGAACGGCAATTACTATGTCTCTATATACGGTTCTATATACTCAAACATATTCGGATCAAACCTTGTAGCAAACCAAAGCTCCGCGCAGGCAGCATACAACGCTGCTACACATCAGCAGTATGGCATATGGGCAAAGGAGTTTGACATACAATCTGCATTCTTCCTAGATCAGGCAAACCAGACTCATAACTCCTCTCTTCAATCAAGCTACTTGGTAAGTGCATACTCAGCAGCACTTCTGTCATCAGGATTATCTAACGCAAACAAGCAGATAAGCTCCAACTTCGTGAACTACACTGCTGTCTCTCCTCAGGGATATGCAGGCATACAGAATCAGCTGAATGAAATATTCGGCATGCTTACGCTCGTATTCATAATGCTGATACTTATCTTCATAATACTGCTCAAGAATGAGATAAAGAGCCGTCCAAAGCAGGTACAAGCCGAAGCTCCAGCTCCAAAGAGCACTAAGAGAGTATCAGCTAACAGAAAGACAAGGTGAGTACATAGAGGATGTGTTCTGCAAAAGAAGCGTACTTCTGCCCACTATATTCTATGAGAATGAGCACTTCATGTTCGTATACGACAAGTACCCTATAATGAGGGGTCACATGCTGATAATCCCAAAAAGGCATGTGGAGGATATGATAAATCTCGATGCTGAGGAATGGGAGAGCCTGAGGCAGCTTAAAGACCAAGCCCTTCCTATCGCACTGAAGCGATACTGCGGAGATAGCATATCATATAATGTGGCGATGCAGATAGGCGAACACTCAGGAAGGGAGATAGACCATCTGCACATACACATACTTCCGAGAGCTTCTGCCGACCCTTTCCAAGAGGATTCAAGGAAGCTATACAGAAACATAGTGGACAGGGGCGAAAGACATGACTCGTCAGGAGTTGAAGAAGAGGTAAAGGCGCTCAGAAAACTCTTCAGATATACGCAAAAGAAGCAATGAGTATTGCAATAAGCGCAAGACCCATCCCAGCAAGCGATGTATTCCTTGCCCGCCTATAACTTTTCTTATCACCAAGAAGGAAGATTATGCCTGAATTGAATACAAGTATATCCGATATCGCTATCAGTACTCCGTAATAAAAGTTATACATGAAAGGCTGTATCTCAAGGAAGAGGTAGAGCGTTATGCCTATGGCTATCATATACAGGATAAACGCTACAGCCACAGCTGCCTTCCTTCCTATAACTACCGGCAGCGTCCTTACCTTTCTCGCCTTCACATCACCTTCCATATCCCTTACCGTGCCGTTTATCTCACGTGCCAGCCCGCTCAGGAATATCATCGCTATTATCAGCAATACTGCAGGCCTGATGACATTTGAAACGACATAAGCCCCGAATATGAATACTATGGCCATAGAGACTGCAATGTAAGCATTTCCGAGCAGCAGCATGTTCTTCATTCTGTAACTGTATAAAACGGAAAGAGCAGCGAATATTATAGCTATCGCAAAGCAGTAGACATTTATCATTGCGCTTGCAGCTATACCTATTATCATAGATACTACGGTTATGTAAAGCGCATCCGCAGGTTTAAGGCTTCCTTTCAGCAGAGGATTCTTCTTCCTGTTTATCCTGTCCGTCTCAATATCGAAGTAATCGTTTATTGCAAAAGCTCCCATGCTTATGAATACAGGAGTTATTATACTGAGTATCAGAACATTGGTTCCTGGAAGCCCAAGTGCTATCATCTCAGCTGCCACTACTGCTATTATCAGCATGAGGCTGTGCTCTATCCTTGTAAGCTTTATTATGTCCTTTATCTTTCCCATAACAGCATACCAATTATACACAATCAATTTAAAAATCAGCCGAGTCTGCTCTGCTTCCCATATTTTACAAGCCCTGATACCCTTACTCCTATCTTCCTAAGCTTCCTTCCCTTTTCAACATTTGCCGTATATAGCTTAACTGCAGTCTCATAAATCTCATCTGCGCTTGAAGAAGGCTTCACTGCCCTGCCCTTGAGCTTTTCCGAGAAATCGCTGTACCTCAGCTTGATGGTTACGTTGCGGAAGATGAACCCTGCCTTATTTACCTCCATTGCAACCTCATCAGATAGTCCCTTCATGCCCCTTTCTATCTCATCTCTGTCATAAGTGTCAGCTTCAAAGGTCATCTCCCTTCCGATTGACTTGGCAGGCATCTCATGCTGCAACCGGCTCTCATCTATCCCATTTGCATAATTATGCAGTTCAAGACCTATGCTCCCGAATTCTGCCATAAGTGCCATCTTGTTCGCCTTGGAGAGCTTGCCTACAGTGTCATATCCCATCGACACAAGCCTCTCATTTGTCTTCTCACCTACCGAATACAGCTTTCCAACAGGCATATCGTCGAGAAATCCATGAACATCATTCTCTTTAACAACCTTTATTCCATTCGGCTTCGCAGCATCAGATGCCATCTTTGCAAGAAGTTTGTTGAAGCTGATTCCAATGGAGCAGTTCAATCCGATCTCCTTCTTTACACTATCCTTTATCCCAGTAGCATATTCTGCAGCCATCTCAAACGTTTTCACCTTGCTGCTTATGTCAAGATACGCCTCGTCTATGCTAACCTGTTCAAAATCGTCAGCAAATCTTTTCAGTATCTGCATCACCTTGCCTGATATCTCCTCATAATATGGATAATCCATCGGGAGAAAGAGAGCGTCAGGTTTTATCCTGTATGCGATCGATATAGGCATGGCGCTATGTATTCCGTACTTTCTGGCGTTGTAGTTGCATGTCATTACTACTCCACGTCCCTTCCCCTGTTTAGGATCAGCTCCTACAATTACGGGCTTATCCTTAATATCGCTTCTTCTAAGCTCCTCACATGCAGCATAGAAGTAATCCATGTCCACTAAAAGTATGAACCTTCTCTCATCCAAATACAATCTCCTCTATAGGTCCATCCGGAGAGAGCTCCCTGAAGACCTGTGAGGTGAACTTATGTATCTTTACATCATCTCTCTTCCAAGAATCAGCACTAAGCCCTGCCTTCATGCACGCATGCTCAAGTATCTCCTCCTTCTTCCAATCATTCTCAGATGCTTCTATCGGGAGCACTATCCCTGTATGAAAACCATAAGTTGCAATTATTCCATCTCTTCCGGACTTGACCTTTCTCAGCCTTGCAGAGGAGCTGCCCTTCAGCTCTTCAGGTTCAGAGAGAACATCCACTTCAACAACAATATGCTCTATCTCCCTGTGCGATATCGGCACAAAGTCCTTATCCTCCGCAGCTCCTATTGCAGCTTCAATAAGCGCACTTCCAATGCCTGTTTTGGGATGGACAAAACCCATGCTTCCTCTAGGGGTCCTTGTAGGCCAGTGCTCCACTCTTACAAACACGCCATGCTTATCGGTAAACTTTCTAGTATGCCTTGCAACGCTCTGTCTATCAAACTTTGCACTGCTTACAAACTCTATCACTATCTTCCTTGCTGCACTTACGAGTTCCTCCCCTTCCTCTATAGAGTATATCTCCATCAATTTAGACATATCTTCTCCCTACATTAACAGCATATAACTAAATTCTGCAAAACATAATAATATATCTGCAAAATTCACAAACGCATAATTTACAAAATGGATCAAAGATCAAAAAACTATTTCAGCAAAATCAATCCCGACGTATAAACTAAATATGTTTTATCTAGGTTTAAGCAACATTTCCAAATCTTTATAAAGATTAATACGGAAGGTTATTCCAGCGTTTAGAGCATATCCTATTTATCCTTCCCCACCCTCTAAACGCTTTATTTTCAAAATACTAAATTAAGCGTAAGCAACTCGTTTTATTTCTGTTTCTTCTCCTGAAGATATCCATAAACGGACAGTATCAGAAGCAGCACAACAAGTATGTGGACAACAGTGCAGTACAGGCATATCGCTCTCAAGGTATACTCTACAAAGAGCAGGTAGAATACCGTTGCAAGCCCTATTATATTAAGGAAGACAAGATTCTCATAGCTCGTTCTGTCAATTGCAAAGAGCTCTATCGCAAAGAAGATGAATCCTATAAAGCCGAGAGGTATGCCGAATATGGCAGAGTAAGGACTGCTGAGAACCTTTGCGCAGTTTATAACTCCTGAATCGGGACACGCTACGGGTGTGCCAGTGTAATGCGCATATGTAAGATATGCCGTATCTACTATGCCTATCATTACCAGAAGCAGCATCACTGCGTAAAGCGTGCCATTCTTGCTCTTGTATTGCATGTTCATCAGCCTGCGCTGCTTTCAATCCTCTTTATGTACTGCTGACCGCAAACGCTCTGAGGCGTGTTGTTATCTATGTTGCATATCTCTGCGGTAAAGATATTTGCCTGGCCTATTATCGAGCTGGACTGTAATGATGAAGTGTTGTAAAGATTTTCAGATGTCGTATTCCAGCTGTAACTGTCAAGAACGGATAACGGGTCATACGTTGCGCCAACATCCACCGCCTTATTTGCAAAGTCTATGAAAGGTATGCAACCTCCTGTAGAACATGAGGCTGTCGGACCGTCATATTTGCTCATCAGTGCGTTCTCCGAAGCATTTGGTGTCTGCAGTGTAGGATAGCTTCCGTTAACAGGTTTGTTGCCGAGCATCTCAACGCTCACGAATGATATGTACTTGCTCGTATAAGTTGCATGAAGGAAAGTGAACGTAGGGGTATTTGGCGAATAGTCAGTAGCGCTTGATGTCATGTACTCCAAACCTGAGAAGGTGCCAAATCTCATCAGAGCTATAGTGAGTGGCCATCTCTCAGCAGCACAGAATGGGCAGTACTCCGCGCCCATATAGAGTATCTCTGGCTTCCCATTATATGTAAGGTTAGTGCCGTTTACCTGCTGCAAAGGCTTTCCAAGACCTATCCCTACTGCTGAACTTACATTGTTAGGTACCATCAGCCTGTTTATCATGTATGCAGGCACAGGTGTGTTGTCCTGTGATGTCAGATTAAGTGTATTTGTTGCATTGCCTATGCTTAGGTAAGCAACTATCAATCCGATTACTATTACTACTACGACTACTGCAGCCTTCTGATACGTTGTCAACTTCATACTATCATCTATATATTCTTAGTATTCCTAGAACATGCATATATTGAAACGATACTTATAAAATAATATACAAATCACTAAACAAATGATATCATGAAGGTCGGCCCGATAGTACTGATATACATCTCTATTCTTGTCCTGATAGTCATTTTTGGGGCCGGATTCGCATACGCTTTAGGCGCAAACAACTTTAACGTGCCTATAACCAACCCTTTAACCGCGCTTTACTTCACAATAATAACAATATCTACTGTGGGCTACGGTGATATATACCCGGTAACATCTACGGGTATGATATTTACAATTATTCTGGTATTGGCAGGCATAAGCACCTTCCTTGGTGCAGTAACTGCAATATCAAGTGATTTTATGAGCAAAAACGTAGAGAAACTTTCAGGCAGAATATCCGGGATAGAGAGAAGGACATTAAACCATCACCATGTCCTTATCGGCACAGATTATATAAACCAGGACATAGCTGATAAGTTCAGGGCAAACAGGGAGTCATTCATAATAGTGACCGCAGACAAGACCACAGTCGACAGATATGTGGAAGAGGGTATGCGTGCGTATGTTGCAGATCCTACTTCAGAAGCAGACATGAGAAAATTCCAGATGCAAAAGGCAAGATCGATAATAATAGACCTTGATGAAAACTCACTTACTGTATACGCATTACTGATAGTGAGGAAGCTTGCTCCTAACGTACTTACAGTAGTGGTAGCGCAGAACTCTGAGATATCTGAAAGAATAACAGAGCTAGGCCTGAAGAAGAACGAGCGCGCAATAAATGTATCAAGACATCTGGCAGGAGAGATAGTCAAGAGCCTGAAATAACTGCGGCATACTTCTGTGCCAGAGATTGAAGGCAACAAATATAATGTAGAAATGTGTTATCAACAAAAGGTATATATGAAAAATAACATGCGTAAAACAGTCAAGGAAGGATACGAAAAGGGCAACTATCAGGCACAGTTTCGCATTAATAAAGATCCAAATAAGATGGAGCTGTTATTTCTAAAAAAATTCCTTTCATATCTGCCAGAAAGGCCTGATGTTCTTGATCTTGGCTGTGGCCCAGGAATCCCTTTAGATAGATATCTTGTTGCAAAAGGATGCAAGGTTACTGGGATAGACATTTCCCAAAAGCATATAAAAATGGCGAAAATTAATGTCCCAAAAGCAAAATTTATTAACAAAGACTTTTCTAAAATTAAATTAAGTAAAACTTTTGATGGCATTATCTCTTTTTATGCAATTTTTCATATACCAAGAGAAGAGCATAAAAATCTCTTTTTAAAGATGAATGAGATTTTGGATAAAGACGGTGTTATTCTAGTTACTTTGGGTGCTAGCGGCAGTGGATATATTGAGGCAGATGATTGGATGGCTGGTGCAAGGATGGCTTGGGATAGTTATGACTATGACACCTATAAGAATATGATTATTCATTCGGGCTTTAAAATTTTAAAAACAGCCTTTGAAGGTCACGAAGGCGCAGATGAATATCATTATTGGGTTTTGGCCAAGAAAAAGTGGCATTTGCCATCCGGCACCTGAGTGCTACATACAACACTACGACTAATCTATACTAAAATACAAAAGTTGCCCAGTAAATTTTTAAGGATACAAAAACCAGAAATAATCTGAAGCTTCCACCTGCTAACAAATAAAACATGCCGCAGGCCGAATGTCGTCGAAAAACTTCAAGAACCATAATCAATGCTCATGTTCATTTACGATGAGGCCTCCTCAGGCCTTTCCTGTTATTTAATGAGAGGAGGCTGTCGAACTTTTTTTCGTCTTCTTTGGCCATCTTATGTGCAGTATTTATATCATAACCTTTATGCTGGTATTTGATTTCCTGAAGCTCGTGGTATAGAATGCCTCCTTCGTATTTTTTGTATTCTTCAGATATCCATATCTGATTCAGTGGTATCTTTAACTTAATCGCAACTTCAGGTGCAATCTTCCTGCCTTTGTACCTGACATTATAACATGCTATGTGGTCTGTAATTATTCTATGCTGCACATAAACCACGTCATAGCCTAAATCTCTTACCTCATCTCGCATGTAAATCGAGTTATAAAATGTTTCTCTATTTAGCTGGGCAATTGCATCTACGATCTTTAATTCCCCACACTTCCAGTCTATCTTCTCTTGCGAGAGAGACCATATGGCATTTTTGAACACACCAAACATAAGCGCTTCATAAATATGCTCACGCTCCCATTTAGTGAGTCGCCTTTCACTCTCGTAACCTGCCAATATGCCTGAAAGTGCATTAAAATCAGGGACAAATTTGCCCTTATCATATCTAAAGGCACTATAGAGACAGGAGCCCAGATCATGAATCATATAATCTCTTCCTGCACCGTCCCAGTCTATTACGGCAATAATCTTCCCATTCTTATATAACGCATGATCGCTAGTGAACTCGCTATGGCACGTCCCAACTGGCGTCCCTTTCGGAACTGCTGTTTTAGGAAGACCAGCACTTATGAACGCTATAATCGGTTTTGCCTTACGGGGAATTTTTATTCTAGTAACGCGTTTGAAGAGCAAAGTAAGGTATTTCCTATCAGCCAAAGCCGGGCTTGCCTTGAAGCCACTGGTAATCCTATGAAGACGGCCAAGGTATTTTCCCAGTAAATAAGCGCTTTTGTAATCCAAATCATATATTTGCTTTCCATCCACGTAGTTGAAAAGCGCGAATGTCCGCCCTCTGTAGCTTGTGTTAAGAGAACCATCCTTTGTTGAGATCAATCTAACGCAGGGATATCTCCTGGTTTCTAAAAACTTTAACAGCCTGAAATGATCATCTGACACCTCTTTAAGCCTGTACTGCTTGAGAAAATATCTGCCCTTCTGAGTTGTAATTATATAATTTATCGGCGCTTCTGCCTCTGGTCTTTCAAGCCTTTCGAGTGTGGTCAAGCTCCCTACCGGATAGTTTTCCAGTATTTTGGCAATCGCATTCCTTCCAAGTGATAAACCTTCCCAGTTTTTCATATTTATACATCCATAGGAAGCATAAAATGCCGCAGGCCGGATTTGAACCAGCGACATTCCGCTCTCTGTATTTAGATAAAACTTTTACTAAAAGTTTTACTTCAGGCGGACGCTCTCCCGGACTGAGCTACTGCGGCAGTGTATAATCTGATTACTTGAAAGTTTTTAAATGCTCTAGTACGAAAGGATATTGCTGGTCGTATGCCAATAGATGAGAGATGGTCCAGGCTTGGTCCAGCCTCGAATTACGTAAACCTCGAAGGGATAGAGTTCAGGGAGTACCAGTACAACATAATAAAGGCAATATTCGAGAAGGGGAATACGCTTGTAGTACTGCCGACAGGGCTTGGAAAGACGCTGATAGCAGTATACTCTATAGCAGATGCTCTATCTTCAAACAGGAAGGCTATGCTCCTTGCACCTACCAAGCCGCTTGCAGAGCAGCACTATCTCACTCTGCAGAAGATGCTGAAGCTGAAAGAGAACGAGCTGATGCTACTCCTTGGAACTACTAACAAGACCAAGAGAGAGGGACAGATGTCAGAAGCAAGAGTCATAGTCGCTACTCCGCAGACCGTAGCTAATGAGATTAAGAAAGGCACGCTTGACATAAGCAGATACCATTCAGCTGTATTTGACGAGTGCCATAAGGCTGTAGGCAAGTATGCCTATACATACATAGCCGATACCTGCTCAGAGTTTGGTATAAAGACGATAGGACTTACTGCTTCTCCTGGTTCTAAGAAGGAGAAGATAAAGAAATTGCTTCAGACACTTAAGACAGAGCATATAGAGTCAAGGGTCTCTTCAGATTATGATGTCTCAAAGTATGTCATGCCCAAGTATATGCACATAATGGATATAGAGATGACAGAGAGGATAAAGGAGATAGCTGCCCTTCTTCATCCTGATATAGAGGCAAGCCTTAGCAGCCTTAACAAGATGGGCTTCCTACACTTCAAGCATTTTGAGAATATACCGAGAGGAAGGATAATAGCGCTGGGGAATGAGATAAACAGGATAAGCTCTGATTACAAATACGCAGCGATATTCAGCTATGTAAAGCTGCTTAACCTTTCGCATGCTTACGATCTCCTTACCGTAGAAGGGATACAACCATTCCTTGAGTACATGCAGTCATTGCAGGACAAGGAGAAGAAGAGCAAAGCGGTACAGGGGATACTGAACAGCAAGAGAGTAATAGCTGCCATATCTGCTGCAAAGGCAGCGCACAGCAACGGCGAGGAGCATCCGAAAGTAATAGCGCTTCTGGACATACTCAGAAACTATAAGGGCAAGAGCGTCATAGTCTTTGTGCAGTACAGGTCTACGATAAAGATGCTTGTTGAATATCTGAACAACAACGGCTTTCCTTCAAAGGCTTTTACCGGCAAGAGGGAGGGAGTGACTGAGGCAATGCAGAAGGCCTTAATAGAGGACTTCAGAAGGCGCGACTTCCATGTTCTTGTTGCAAGTTCCATAGGAGAAGAGGGTCTTGACATACCAAGCGTAGACGCAGTAATATTCTATGAGGCCATACCAAGCGAAATAAGGAATATACAAAGAGGCGGAAGGACCGGAAGACTGACTCCAGGAAGCATATACATTCTCCTTGCAAAAGATACGAAAGACCAGATATACTTCTATGTATCAAGGAGGAAGGAGGAGAAGATGAACATGCTTATCAAATCATTAAACCAAGAGCTGGATAGACTGCCAAAAAGGATAATAGACAGGAATCAGTCAAAATTGTAATTTACTGGAAATATTGAATACATAGGGAGTAAAAATTTTTTCCAAGAGCATGCAAAATTATATTAAATAATATAGTGATTATAAATCATGCCTGGGAACAAGAAAGGAAAGCACTCTGGAAATATAAAAAACCCTAAAATAAAGAAGGAGCAGTCTGCCTTCGAATTCATAACGACATATGGCTGGGCGATACTTATCCTTGCAGTTGTTATTGTAATGCTTTATTACTTCATAGGCATACCATCCACATCCGTTCCAAACGAGTGCAAATTCATATATGGCTCAAACTGCCAGGGAATAATTGCAACATCGCTTGCAAGTTCGACTAAGATGACACTTGTAATAACCAATTCGCAAAGTTATCCTATATTCAATCCACTGATAAAAGTGGCAACAGATTCCTATGGGAACCTGTCCGCAGCATGCCTTCCTGCAAATGCCCTTGTAAATACTGGAAGCGAGATAATATGCAATGTAACGATACCTGAGAAGATCTCTCCAGGAACTACAATAACAGGTACTATATACCTGAACATAACTGCATGTCCTAGTGGCAACATCAGAAACTGCCAGCCAGCCCAGCTCCAGACCTATAAAGGAAACATAATAACAAGAGTAACCTCACAATCATCCAACATACACCTGACATCAACATCATCTACATCCACATCATCCACTTCGACTTCATCAACATCTTCAACTTCAACTACAACATCCACTTCGACTTCAACATCTACAGTTAGCTGCGTACCTGGATCCCAGAGCTACACTACTGCAGGAACTTTCCATTTCACAACTCCAAGTGGCTGCGGAACATCAACCACATACACTATAAGTCTCGTTGGCGGAGGCGGCGGTGGAGCTTCGCAGCAGCTGTTATTCTGCAATATACAACATACTGCACCTCCGTACTGCGGTTTTGCTGCAGGTGCAGGTGGCGGCGGCGGCGGATATGAGGTAGCAACAGCCTCTGGATTGGCAGCAGGTACCCAAATAACCATAAATGTTGGTTCCGGAGGAGAGACGAGCTGCCAGGCTGATTCAAATTCACTAGCATGTCATAACCCTGAAGGAGGAGTGGCAAGCTATAATGGTCTGCCAAGCAATGTAATCGCAACAAATCTTGCAGCAAGTGCCGGAGGCGGAGGAGGAGGCATAGAGGCAACACAGCTATATGCAAGCGTATGCAGCGGAAATCCACCACATGCTTCTGTCGGAGGTAGCGGTGGAATAAACTCCTATAGCGGTAGTGCGATAACCTCTGTTACAACAAATGATATAGGGAGCAGTGGCTTTGATGGACCTTCTGCACAATGTACAAGTCCAGGAGGTGCAGGAGGCGCTTCGGGAGGAAACATGGGAACAGGAGGCGCAGGAGCAGGAGCAACTACGAACGCACAACCAGGAGGACCTTACGGCGGTGGTGGCGGTGGCGGCAGTGGAAGCATCGACAGTACAGAAGGAGGATTAAATCCTGCAGCAGGAGCAAGCGGAGAGGTAATCATCTCCTGGAACTGATTAACTTGAGCCAAAACCATGCCCTTACCGGCAAAACAAACCTTATTAAATAACATTCGGCTATAAACCATGCAGAGAACATGGATGAAAAGCCATCAATAAAGATAAAAAAGTCCAGGGTAAAAAATGGACAATCGGCTTTTGAATTCATTACTACTTATGGATGGGCGATACTTATCCTTGCAGTTGTTATTACACTGCTCTATTACTTCATAGGAATTCCATCAACATCAGTACCTAGCAAATGCCAATTCCTATTCGGATCAAACTGCCAGGGAATAATAGCAACATCGATGGCAAGTTCAACCAAGATGACACTTGTAATAACAAATGCACAGAATTATCCGATATTTAATCCACTGATAAAAGTGGCAACAGATTCCTACGGGAACCTGTCCGCAGCATGCGTTCCTGCAAATGCTCTTGTAAATACCGGAAGCGAAATAATCTGCAATGTAACGATACCTGAGAAGATCTCTCCAGGAACCACAATAACAGGTACTATATACCTTAACATAACTGCATGCCCTAGTGGCAACATCAAAAACTGCCAGCCAGCCCAGCTCCAGACCTATAAAGGAAACATAATAACAAGAGTAACCTCACAATCATCCAACATACATCTGACATCAACGTCTACATCTTCCACTTCTACATCTTCCACTTCTACATCTTCCACTTCTACATCATCCACTTCTACCTCTTCTACATCTACATCTTCTACTTCAACTACAACCTCAACCTCGACATCTACCAGCACAATAGGCTGCAGCATTAGTACAGTATCATATTCAACTCCCGGAGGTCCATACTTGGTTACAGTGCCTACCGGATGCTCTTCAGCAACCGTGACACTGGCAGGCGGTGCTGGCGGTGGCGGGGGAGATTCCCTACTGACATATGAAACAGAATCAACAGGAGGACACTCTTTCTACTACTGCGAACCGTTCAGTACAAAGTTTGTTACTGGCTCATCCGAAATAGATGTGCCTGGAGGAACAGGAGGAAACGGGGCCAGCTTGTCTGGAAACATCGTAGTGACTCCTGGGGAGACCTTATACGTATGGGTAGGCGGTG
>JAJZKU010000002.1 GCA_021850705.1 Microcaldota archaeon | reverse complement strand
AAACACCTTCACATACACAACAGTAAGTGCAGACACATCGAACAGTCCGGAGAAGTTCAATGTGATTGTAACAGACGCAGTATCAGAGACTGTGAATTCAGTATATTCATCAACCTTCACAATAGACCCTGCACTTACAACACCTACAGCTCCAACACCAACAGACCCAACAATAGACAGTGGTCAGTCCATAACTCTATCATCCAGTTGGTCAGGGGGAACACCAGACTACACAATAAAGTGGTACACCGGGCCATCAGGAAACACCTGTTCACAGGACAGTGCGAACGTACTTGCGACATATTCGGGATTGTCAGCAACATCAAACAGCATAACGGTAAGTCCAACATCAACGAACAGTTACTGCATAGGAGTAACAGACAGTGCATCAACACCAGTCACAGAACTGTCATCAAATGATGTAGTATTCGTGAATACGGCATTGGGAACACCAAGTCTTGCCGCAAGTAACACCCCGACAGTAGACACAGGCCAATATGAAGCATTCAGTTCCTCATGGACCGGAGGTACTTTCCCATATACTGCAAATTATCTTGTGTTCAATACAGTAACAGATGCTCTGGTTGCAAACGCATTGTATACAGGTATAACAGTAACAAGTAACACCTTCCTATGGCTGGTTCCAACCGCAGATGCTGGCAACACTATATCCGCAAATGTATTCATAACAGATTCGGCATCAAATCCTGTTACTGTTAATAGTGTACAATTAAGTGTCATTACCATATCCTTGTCTACTACAACATCAACCACGTCTACCAGTACTTCTACATCAACCACATCAAGCACTACCTTAACGACTACTGTCGCTCCTTCAGGCAGCGGAGGTGGCAGCGGTAGCGGTGGAATAATAATAAATCCTCCTTCCACCTCTGTATCATCAACCTCAACATCCTCCACTACCTCAACATCAGTTTCCACATCAACATCCACATCTTCTACATCAACTACATCCTCTGTATCAACAACCTCAACGTTATCTACTTCCACATCGATTACAAGTACCTCCTCAATCAAGCCTTCTACAACAATAGCCCCGATAGTCGTCTCTAAAAGCGTAAGCGTGTCTGGGACCAGTGCAGGCAAGGTGAATTTCACTGAGTATAACATCACTGTAAAGGTCAGCACTAGCAATGAAATACCTAAAAATGTCACAATATCTTTTTACAGGCCCACCAACATTACCACTCTGCCTCAAAATTATGAGAATATCTATTCATTCTACCTGAATTCGTCTTCTACAGAGGTTAAGATGAATGTAACTATTGGTTATAATTGCAAATACGGAACAGGCGTAGCCCCATTTGCATTTGAGAATGACACATGGAAACAGATATATAACTATATAATTCTGCAAAATCCGTGCAGGATAACATTCCCTGCCCCGAACGATCGTGAGGCAGGGCTATTCGTATACTCTCCAAGTATACAAAGTACGGCTGTAAGTACATCTATCGCAACAACAATAGCCCAGAAAAGCCCTTCGTATAACACCCCGTATTATTATTTAGCACTCTCTGTAATAATACTGTTAATAGTGATTGTCTATCTTATAATCAGAAATAGGAATAAGCAAAAGTAGTGGTGTGCCGTAGCCCCTCTTCTGTTTTAGGTGACATTCGACTAAGCGGCATTCTGCCTTGCATGCTCACCGTATGCGCATCGGCACGTTTCATCCACACCGGTGCGCTCGTCTTGTCATCGCTTTTATGCACCGCAGTGGTCTCGTTTCTGTTCCGAATAAGGCCTTAAGCCACACATACTCTGCATGGAGGGAGCTTCCTCAGTCATATAGACCGTAAGCCACCCGCACACCACTACATTTTAATATGAATTTGAGATATATAAATGTGATAGGATGGTGAACCCTGCACTTACTCTGAGCGGACTGGTAAGCATAGCGCTTCCGATAGTGATAATACTCATAGTGCTTTTCATACTCTTCAAGCTCGGAAGATTCGTACTCAAATACGTGCTTGGGGTAATCGTAAACAGCATAATGGGATTCATTGCGATATACATATTAAATGCTCTATTCAATATGGGCATACCCTTCACATGGCCGATAATAATAGCAACTGCGCTGTTCGGGCTCCCTGCTGTAGGAACAATGGTAATACTCCATGTGCTTGCCGGAGTTGCGCTCTGAGGAAAAGCTCTGTTTTATGATTAAGTTTATTGCAATGACGATGAGCCCTTGTTATATGTCAGATTACTTTGCAAGGCTGATGTCCTCCTTCTTTACGGTCTCCCTTTTCGCATGCGCGGCGAGCTTTACAGCCTTTGCGGCTATGCCATAGCTGAACTTATTGACTATCTTGCACAGCTCTATCGCTGCGGAGTCGCTCACTCTTTTTGCTCCTGACTCCTTAAGGATCTTCTTCGCTGCAAGCTTTGTCATAGTCATATCTGCACCATAATGCATTGTAAAGGTTTACTCTGATGCTGCATAAAAACGTAATAATATTTCTTTATATGATAAATATATAAACATATGATTGCGTGGAAGGAAAAGGGAACAGAAAGAAGTATCCGGAGGTAATGCCGCTCTCAGAGGCAAGCAAGGATAGCTTCGCATCCTTCATAAAAGATGTCTTTCTGGAAAGCCCTGATGCGATGTGGTACGAGAAGCTGCCAAGCGAGAAGGAGCTGGAAGGTCTCTTTACGGCAAAGCTTGAAGGGTGTAATGAGGGCAGTGTCATAGATCTTGTCTTTAGTTCCGGAGAGAAGCTGATGTGCGAGGTAGAAATAGTGAGGGTGAATAAGGAAAGGGCAGTAGTCGGAATAATAACCAGATCAGAAGGCATGGGCACAGGCATAAGCGACATGCTGCTGCGGAGCGCTGAAGAAAAGGCCAAGGAATTGAATATGAAAGAGCTTTTTGCAGAGGTAAAGAAGAAGAATAAAAGGGCGATAGAATTCTTCAAGAGAAACGGCTACGTGGAGATAGGGGACAATGAAGAACTTGCAACACTTGTAAAGAGGATCTGATTAGCTGGCATTCCTTACTGCAAGCGGATTCCCTCCAACCTGTGAAAGAAGCACCTGTACAGAGTAATTCAGCTTGCTTGAGCTGTAATCGACAAGCCATACCTTCTGGTATGCCGTATTGCTGTAGTTGATAGCGCTATAGTAGGTCGCATGGACAGAGACGTTTGCATATCCTGCCTTTTGCACGTATGAATTTACTGATGATATATTTAATTCATGTGATAAGGCTATTGCAACAGGATAAGACGCAACGATATAACCGCTGTGGTTGTTGGCAAATCCATTGACTATGCAGTTTCCTGTATAGTTGTTCTCCACCCTGCTGACAAAACCATACTGTGGATAATCGAAAGAGAGAACGCTGTATGATGGGCATGGTGAGGTTGAGTTGGATATGACTGAGGCGAGTATGTACCAGCTTCCAACATATACTGAAGATGATACATTCGTTATGTTTACCGTTGCTCCAGGATAATTGTTCTTAAGATAATCGAGGATAAGCGAGGTTGCCTGTGCCTTGGTTACCTGATTGGCAGAGGACTGCCTGAGAAGGTAGTATGCTGACACTATTACAACGGCTATTATTACCGCTACTACAACCGCCTTTGTGAGCAAGTCCATGATTGAAGATTAGCGAATAAGTATATAAAGAATACTCTCGGGACTAAGAAACGCTGCCATCGGCAATCTCTGCCGATTTTACTGCCGCTGCTGCCAGAGAATCCAGTTTAATCTCCTTCTCTATCCTAAGCACGCTCTTCGGGTTGGAGTTTATTACAGGATGCTTTGCAGATATGGAGCACACGTCACGATACGGCTTTACCGATTCATCGAATGTGCCTATTTTTTTCGCAATCTCTATTATATCTGTTTTGTCGAAGCAGGCAAGGGGTCTTATAACAGATGCGCTTATCCCCTGCTCCTCGGAGAATAGATTGTTCTGGGTCTGCGATGCAACCTGCCCGATGCTCTCTCCTGTAACTATGACCATGCTCTTCTCCCTGTCAAGAAGCTGTTCTGCACACTTCAGCATGAATCTCTTCAGCATTACAAGTTCGTATCGGCCCGTCTTCAGAGCTGCTACCTGGAACCTGTGCGTAGGTATGTAGTAGACGCGGTAGGTCTCATGATAATCAGCGAGCATATTTATCAGATTTGCTATCTTCGATTCGAGTGCTTCGGAGGCTTTAGGGAATGCGTGCATATGCACATATACGGGTTCCATTCCGCGTTTCATTGCAAGCCATGCAGCTACAGGAGAGTCTATCCCTCCTGAAAACAATACGATGCATCTTCCACTGCTGCCTACCGGAAGCCCGCCCAATCCCTTTAATCTCTGCACGGAGATGTATGCAAAATCCTTCGCAACACTGATGTATACCTCACGAGAATACTCCCTTGGAGAGAGCGGTATTCCCTTCTTTTCGGCAGCTGCTGCAAGCTTCCTGACTATATCCTCGCTATTGAATTTATGCTGCTTGTATGCCCTATGGGCGTTTATCCTGAATGCTCCATTTCCATCTGCGCTCTCCATGATCCTGCACGCATCCTTTACTATAGACGAGAGTTTAGGCTCTGTCTCATATGCCACTTCGTATGTACTTACGCCAAAAAGGAAACCCATCCTGCGAAGGACTTCCTTGAAAGAGCTATTTGAAGGCCTTATAATTATCTTGTCATAATGCTTATCCACTCTGTACTTCAGCCCGGATAGTTTAACATCCATGTTGCCAAGAAGAATGTTTATGTAATCGCTGCGGTTCTTTCCGCGAAGCCAAAGCTCACCAAACCTGATTACTATCATGCGCTTTTCTTTTGCCGGCATAGAGATACCTGTCTGAAATGCTTACGCTACTAATGCATCATCCATATATAAAAAATGAGAGAATACCTTGCAGATTACTTTGCAGCGTGCTTTGCAAGCTTCTCAGCCATCTCCTTCTTGTTTGGCTTCCTGTTATGTATGGTATTGAGCCTGTAGCATCTTTTGCTGCAGTAGTACTTTATCGCTCCGTTCTTTCTTACATACATGAAGCCAGTGCCCTTTTCCATATCAACAGTGCAGTATGAGCATTTCATAGTGATTACCTTGCCCTTATAGGCTTATCCTCTCTTGTTGTGTCAGGAAGCCTTATCTTATCCCCTACCTTTATCCTTCCTGAAACGTTTCTCCTTATGACTCTGCCTGTATCCCTGCCTTCCAGAACCCTGCACATTGCCTGCTTTATCTCTCCGTATATGCCTGTCCTGTTAGGATTTACCTCAACAACCTCTGCAAGATAGCCCTCGAATTTCCTGCCTTCTTCAGGACTTCCGCCCTGCGGCTTGGAAACAGGAGCCTGTACCTTTGCAGTCTGCTCCTTTGCATTCGGTTGTTCGTTTACAGATGACTCAGCCATTTATACTCACTCTTTCTTTTCAGCTTCCTCCTTTTGCTTCTTCTCAGGAGCTTTCTTCTCTGCCTTAGGTTCGGCAGCCTTCTTTTCTGAAGGAACTTCCTTTCCGCTTACCTTTGAGATAACTTCCTTGATTATTCCCTCTGCTCCTGCTGCCTTCTCTATTGCAGCTGCGGTGCAAGGCACGTTTATTCCAAGGGCCTGTCCCAAAGCAAGCTTTGTAGGAACATAAACATAAGCTATCTTCCTCTGTTCGCACAGAGTAGGTATATGCATGACAACCTCTTCAGGCTCTACATCCTCTGCTATTATTACAAGAGAGGACATGTTTCTCTCTATACTCTTGGTGACCTCGTTAACTCCCTTTCTAACGCTGCCTCCCTGTCTAGCTACTCTTATTGCTTCGAGAGCCTTGTTTGCTACCTCCTTAGATACTTCGAATTTCACATACGATTTTGCCATTTTCACACCTCGTCTCATTGGCGCACACACGCTGCCTTAAGAATAAATAATGTTCAAACAAAAAGCAAGAATAACTTACATCTAAATCTATATAAACTCGTCAGTCAAGGAACTGTGACGGTGCAGGCGGCTCAGGAGGCTGTCCCTTCCTTACCCTTATGTCTCTGACTACTGCTGCCTGAAGATCCTTTGGAAGCTTCTCGTATCCGAAGTACTCGGGATACCATATCGCCTTTCCGCTTGTTATGCCTCGTATCTCGTTTGAAAAGCCCTTTATTACCTCGGACACAGGCATCTTTGCAGTTATAGTTACCTGCTCATTCTCCTGCTGTATATCCATTATCTGACCGCGCCTGCTCTGCAGGAATGATATTATGCTGGACATGTAATCTGCAGGTATATTTATCGTGAATTTCTGCTTGGGTTCAAGAAGTATCACTCCTGCAGTAAGCAGACCCGCATATATCGGTCTTCTCATAGCAGGTATTATCTGTGCAGGACCCCTGTGTACAGGATCCTCGTGAATCGTTGCGTCTGTTATGGAAACCTTTATGCCTGAGCACTTCTCCCTTGCCAAAGGCCCGTCTGCCACCGCCTCTTCAAATCCCTCTATGAGCAGCTCCATTACCTCGTTTAGATACTGTACCCCGTGGGTTGCGTCTATGAGTACGCTCCTGTTTGAAATATCTACTACCCCTCTTGCCTCTTCTCTTGACATGCCTGCCTCTATCAGCACTTCCCAGTGGGACTTGCCCTTTGGCTTCCCAGCTTTGAGCGTGCCTTCCTCTATAAGCTTGACTACCTCAGGTTCAAGAGGCGCAATGTTAATCATGAAACGCGTATGCTTGTTAGGCGATTTACCTTCGACATTATCCACGCTTCTCTCTATTGTCTCCCTGTAGACCACTATCGGCTCGCTCGTTGTTATAGGTATCTTATACTCGTTCCTTAGCTTTGTTTCTATGACCTCAAGATGCAGCTCTCCCATACCGCTTACCAGGTGCTCTCCCGTCTCCTGATTCAGTTCTACAAGTATCGTCTGGTCGCTCTTGGTAAGATCCCTTAAGGCACTTATCAGTTTTGTCATGTCCCGTGAATCCTTTGCCTCTATTGCCTTCGTTACCACAGGCTGTGAATAATGCTTTATCTGTTCAAAAGGATCCATCTCTATTTCAGAGCAGGTATCACCTATGGATACGTTGTTCAGCCCAACTATTCCAGCTATGTTTCCTGCAGATACCGAGTCTACTATGACGCGCTCCGGCCCCATGAAGAGGTTTACCTGCTGAACCCTCTGCTTATTCGGGTTTCCAGATATAAACATTTCAGTACCTTTCTTTATCGTACCGGCGAAGACTCTGCCTATCGCTACCTCTCCGCTGTGTTGATCGTTGGTAACTCCAAATATTACCGCAGCAGCAGGTGCCTCCTTGTTGACTGTTTGCATTGCTTTGCCTTCTGGGCTCTCTATGTTGCCATGCCACAGCCAAGGTATTCTATAACCCTGCGCAACCTCCGGATTAGGAAGATGCTCTATTACCATGGAGAGCGTCGCTTCGTCTATCGGTGCGACTCTTCTCAAAGATTCTTCATCCTTCTTCTCCGTATAATCAAAAATCTGCTTGAATGTGACATTATATTTCTTCATGATATGTGCAGATATGGCCCACTTTTCATATGCAGAGCCAAAGCAAACCGCATTGTTCTCTACGTTTATCAGCCAGCTCTTTGCAAACTCCTCCGGAGCGTATCGTATAATAAGATTGTTTATGTCGTTTATCAGTTTCAGCAGCCTTTCAAAGGTCTGCTCCTGCGTAAGCTTCAGTTCGTTAAGCAGTCTGTCTACCTTGTTTACGAAGAGAACAGGTCTTGCCTTCTCCTGAAGGGCCTGCCTTAATACTGTCTCTGTCTGAGGCATTATCCCCTCCACAGGATCCACTACCAGAACCACTCCGTCCACTGCACGCATAGATCTCGTAACATGTCCGCCGAAGTCCACGTGCCCAGGCGTATCTATAAGATTGATTATGTAATCCTCATCCTTGTAGTTGAATGCCAATGAGATGTTAGCTGATTTTATAGTCATCCTTCTGTCCTTCTCTATCTCTTCGTAGTTGGTATAGAGGGCATCTCCTGCAACCGTCTTTGAAATTATTCCTGCCCTTGCAAGCAGAGAGTCCGTAAGTGTTGTCTTTCCGTGGTGAACGTGCGCTATTATTGCAACGTTCCTCACATTCTTGACATTGCCCATTATCTTTGCTACTTCCTCAGCTACGAACTCTTTCCTGACCATGATTATCTAGCTCTCTTCGCTATTCTCTCTACTTCCTGCCTCTTCTTTATGGCATAGCTGTCCTGGCTGTTTGTTGCGGCGAGCATTATCTCGCTTGCAAGAGAATCAGCTACAGACCTCTTCTTGTTGAAGCCCCCTATCAGCGCTGCCAGCGCTATGTTCCTAAGTGCTACGTCAAGCCTGCGCTTTGAGCTTATACCTACAGCTACGTTGTAGTTTATTCCTCCATACCTTACTCTTGTAACGTCTTCTATGGGAGCTGCGTTTTCAAGCGATTCGACGAATACCTGCACAGGATTCCTGCCGGTCTTTTCGTTGATTGTGCTAAATGCGTCCTCAACTATATGTGTTGCCTTGAGCTTTCTGCCCTGCAGCCTTCCTTCTGTTCTTATCACCTTTCCCATTACCTTCTTTCCTGTCCCTCCGCGCATGAGTTTGTTTATAAGGCGTTCCACTATATTTATGTGTGAATTGTAGTATGACTGATCCTTTCTCCTGCCAAATATGTTCGGATATGCGTGCTGTCTCATGTTGATGTAAGGAGCAATGCTAAGGTCCTCTATTGCAATGTCCTTAAGACTGTATCTGCCGAAAAGAAGCTGATCGCTGAAACCCTGTGCGCTTACCTCCTTTCTTGATTTTTTCTTAGGAGCTGTTTTCTGATTAACACTCTTTCTCTCCTTCTTCTGCTCCTGCACTTCGGCATTCACAATATTTGTATTTTCAGTATCTGCCATATTAATCATCTCTTAGGCTTCTCCTTTTTGCCCTTTACTATCTGGAAAGCGTCGACACCGTTTATCGCGATTACTCTGTACTTAAGTCCAGGTATGCTTCCCATCTGCCCTCTCTGTGAGCCTCCCATACCCTGTATTGTTACTTCGTCGTGCTCTTCGATAAAGTTTATCGTACCATCATAAGGCACGTATGCTCCGACTACCTTTCCATTCTTCACGAGCTGTACTCTTACGCACTTTATAAGACCCGAGTGAGGCTGCTTCTGCTGAAGCACGAACTTCTGAAGCACAAGCCCCTTTGCCATCGGAACGGTTCCGACAGGGTCGAACTTCTTCTTAAGCTTGAAGTACTTCCTCTTCCACCACTTGTTAAGCATGCGGTGCTTCTTTCTCTTTTTTATAAGTTCCTTTGCAGCAAATTCTCCTTTTGGCAAATATTCACCTAATACTCCAGTATCTTTGAGTTACCCTGTTCTATGATCGCAAGGCTTATTACAGAATACGGTTTTCCGCAGACTGCACCGAGCTCAATAGAATTATCATCATAAGGCACAAGCTTGATTCCGCTGACCTTGCACAGGTGCTCTATGTCAGCTATCCTGTTCTTCTCTCCTTTCTGTGCCACTATTACAAGTTTTGCACTGTTGTCCTCTATAGCTCTGACCACTTCCTTGTAGCCGAGGCTGACCTTTCCGGTGTCAACCGCAATCCTAATGTCGTTACTAATGTTGCTCATAACAATCAAGCCGTCTTCTGCAGAGCGGTAATGCTCCGTCAAAGAGAAACAAGATATATTGGAGAGTAAGTTATAAAAAGATATTTAAACCTTCACCGAATGAACGTTTCCATCATTCATCTGAATTTTGATGATAAAAATAATGCGCTTTTGCTAAATGCCATCTAAAATTATACGGATATTACATTCAACACAGCTGTAAAAACCATTCACTTTATCATAGGGGCGGTTGACTCGGGGTAAGGATACTTCGTTGCCGATCTCTCGACCTTCTTGTACCTTAGTATCAGTTCCTTTGCCCTTTTCTTTGCCTGCTGCTCAGTTATCATTATCCTTGCCTCTCCTGTCTTTGCAGCCGCATCTGCCACCTTTCCAGCAACAGACGGCGCTATCCTTGTCTCAAAGCCCTTATCCGATATGCTTGGCAGTATGTGCTCTATGGTTATCTTTCCGGTGCTCTTTGCTATGGACAGTGCAGCTCCTACCAGCATGTCATTGTTTATCCTCTTTATACGTGCATCCAGCATGCCGCGCATTATACCTGGGAAAGCTATCACATTGTTAACCTGGTTTGGCCATTCGCTGCTCCCTGTTGCGACAACAGCAGCTCCTGCCTTCTTTGCATCTTCATACTCTATTTCAGGAAATGGATTTGCAAGAGAGAAGACTATTGCCTTCTGATTCATGCTCTTTATCATATCAGTAGTGAATGCTCCTCTCTCAGAAACACCTATTAGTACATCTGCTCCATTTGCAAGATCATTAAGTGTCCCTTTTTCAAGCTTTTTGTTGGTGATATCTGCAAGATGCTCCTTGAATTCATTCATGTTCTCCTTTCTTCCCTTGTATATCGCACCTTCTGTATCAAGGACCACTATATTGCGCATACCATAATGGTGCATCAGTTCTGCAATGCCTATTCCTGCGGCTCCTGCGCCGTTTATAACTACCTTTGCACCTTTGCCCTTGCCCACGACCTTGAGCGCATTTATCAGCGCTGCAAGCGCAGCTACAGCTGTTCCCTGCCTGTCATCGTGAAAGACAGGTATGTCTATCTCTGTTGAAAGCTTGTTTGCTATCCTTATCGATTTCGGCGATTTTATGTCCTCTATGTTTATTCCGCCGAAAGTAGGGGCTATCGCCTTGACTATATTTATTATCTCGTCCTCATCCTTTGTCGAAAGGCAGATTGGAACAGCATCTACGCCTCCGAATCTCTTGAAAAGAAGAGACTTTCCCTCCATTACCGGAAGTCCTGCCTCCGGTCCTATGTCCCCAAGCCCCAGTATTCTTGTACCGTCTGTGACTATGGCTATCGTATTTGACTTTGAGGTGTAGTCATAAGCTGTGTTTATGTCCTTCTTTATCGCTTCTGAGACATATGCCACACCTGGCGTATAATACACGGAAAGATCTTCAGCACAGTCTATTCTTACCTTTGACACCGTCTCTATCTTTCCATTATGCCTTATGTGTTCCTTAAGGGCCTTTTCCTTGTTGTCCAAAAAATCATCTCTCATCTCTTGCGTCTCTTTGATGTGGTAATCTTCACAGGCTTCATGAGCCTGTAAAGAAGTAAACCGATAACTGCCGTGAAGATAAGCATAACTACTATAGAAACGGTTCTATAATAATTTATCTGTAAATAAGAGCTCCTTGCAAAGAAAAGGGCTTTATCCGAATACTCTACAGCAAGCGCAGGGGAATTATGCGAATAAGCGGTTTCTGATTTGTTGAGATATGCGTATGCGGCAGAGAGATTGGAAGGATAAAAGATAAGATAGCCGCTCTCATTAACAGTCTGCAGATAGGCTGTAGCGTTCCTTATGCTCTGGTTTGCAGTCATCATGGTGTATGCAGGAGAGGCTGCGCTAGCCGAATAAACGGAATAAAAAAGAATAAAGGATAAGAAAATAAAAGAAATCCTATCCATGTAATTTCACAGGTTTACATCTATTTCAAGCTCCTTCTTGAGCTCCCTGTACCTGTTTCTTATTGTCACTTCTGTAACCCCTGCAACATCCGCAACCTCTTTCTGCGTCCTTCTCTCTCCTACAAGGGCGCCTGCGATATATACAGCAGCTGCAGATACTCCAGTAGGGCTCCTTCCGCTGACAAGGCCCTTCTTCATAGCCTGCTTCAGAAGCTGGTTTGCCTTCTCCTGCGCCTCTTCGCTTAGCTTAAGTGCAGATACATATCTCGGTACGTAGCTTGACGGATCTGTCAGAGGCACCTTCAGATGAAGCTCATGCGCTATCACCCTGAAGGATCTTCCTATCTCCTTCTTAGGCGCACCTGATATGCTCGCTATCTCATCAAGGGTCCTTGGCATGCCTGCGCTTCTGCATACTGCATATAGAGCAGCGTTAACCACCGTCTCTATAGGCCTTCCTCTTATAAGATTATTCTTGACGCACTGCCTGTATAGCAAAGCCGCCTGCTCCCTTATGTTCTCCGGAAGCCCCAGATAGCTTGCCACTCTGTTTAGTTCAGGAAGAGCTACAAGATAGTTCCTCTCGCTTGAACTTGCTATGCTTGCCCTCTTGTGCCACTTTCTCATTCTGTAAAGTTGTGCCTGTCTCTTTGAAGGAAGCTTTGTCCCTCTTATATCCTTATTATACATATCTATCTCGGTGACAAGGCCCTTGTTCGGCTTCATATATCTTATTGGAGCACCGGTTCTTGCCCTTGCATTCCTCTGATCAGCATCGAATGCTCTCCATTCCGGTCCTGTATCGGTAACATTTTCTTCTATTATCAGTCCGCAGCTGTTGCAGATATACTCTCCCCTTTCATTGTCAAAGATTATTTCCATAGATCCGCAGCTAGGACACTTCTTTGTAGTGCTGCCCATATCTCTTTTTTCCTGGGCAGGGGGCACGCTGACCTCTACAGAATCGCTCAGCTCTACCGTTCTAGGATGAGTCGCTACCGTAGGTCTGCTTACACTTATCTGTTTCTTTTTTGTAGGTTTACTTGATTTTGCCACTTTTAACACCTGTTAAACATAATGTTATTGCAATCCCGAAACATGAGATATACTTTTAAATCTTTCTCAAAATAAGCAATCAATAAGGGCATAATAAGATATTTAAAGGTTTCGGTATACTTCGCAAGAAGGCCTATCCTCTGAAGCAAAAGGTATATATAGCAGAATGGCTCTCTTAACAGCACTTGACAGTTTTAATTTTTTTACTAGCATACTGTAAGGAAGAATAAATCCTGGCGACTATAATGAGATACAAACCAAGAAATGATATTAGTAATGTTAAAAGAATAGAAACGGATGAGTTGGACCGTTTGGTACGCAACATAAACGTACGCGTGGCAGAAGAAAGCGAGGAGCAGAAGCCCAAACAAGAAGAGCATAAGAAGTCACATATTGTTGAGCATTCGATGACAGCAAAGATTATAGGGCGGGCAATTGAAGGTGCCGTCGTAGGGGCAATGTTAGTGGGATTCGGGGTGGCCTCAAAAGACATAGGCATATCTACTTACAAATCAGTGAAACGTACTATGGAAATACCGAAGGCCATATCAGAGGAAATGACAAGGCCATATCAGGCTACAGGAATAATTACTGCTTCAGGGAAAAGGACAAATGACGTCTTTGGTACTATCTATCTGAACAGTGCTGACGGTACATCTTATTACTATAAGAATGGTAAACAGGCAAGCAATTATGTTCCTTTAATGCATCAGTTTTCAATACCGTTAAGTACATACATAAAGGTAGTAAGTAGTAACGGCGATCAGACACTTTTTGTACAGAATATACTTGAAGTTAGGGGAAGCTATAGCCATAGTATCGTCTATCTGAATACATCTGAGATATACAAATTACCATCAACCTCGATCCTTAATGCAGTGGAACGTGGTGTTGAAGATGCTTTCACTAAATTACCTCCTGTGAACAATCCAACGCACTTGATGCGGGGCAAAGGTTATCAGGGCTATTACGGGCAGAAGAGATGGAATGTTTATTATGTATACAACAAATATGCCCAGGAGATCGAATTTCCAGCAGGCATAGGTCTGGACATCACTGCAAAGAAAGAAGGGGATAATTTAGTTATAAAATTCGGCCAGTTTCCTGCAGAAAAGGGTATGTTATACAGAGAGAAAATGCATGTGTTCGATAGAGTTACCTATCACGTAAAAGGTCTGGAGAAGGCATATATGATATTCAATAATGAGGATAGTACGGGACTTACAATATCAGGTTATGGCAATAATGAAGTTGTTAAGTCAAAAAATCTTGAAGGTGTATTAAGTTTATACGAAATAAACAATAAAAAAGTAGAACCTTTGATAATGAGCGGCACAAAAGAATGGGCTGTAAGCGGAGGAGCTTATAACGTGCGTGCGGAAGGAACGGGCAATTATGTTATCGTAACTACTGCTCCATCAAAAAAGAAATGAGCCGGCATTTACGGAAGGTAATTACGATTACCTGCTAATTTTTATATTATATAACAGTCAGATATATTGGAAGGGGATACCATGGCGATAAAAGAGAGGGAACTTAAGGATGCACACGGTGGTCACGGAAGAAAGGAAAGGAAGATACCTGCCGTAAGGAAGGAGAGTGTCTCTGAACTGAAAGATGTACCTGAATTGATCCAGATGGTTATAGTGACAGGCAAAGATGGCCATGAGAGGCACTTCTTCAGACATACGAATCCAAATGGCGCTACAGGAGGATTTGTAGAGAGTACCGCATCTGCCGGATTTGAGGTATTCATAGATAAAAAAGCTACGGTTGAAGGAGAAGCTACAGTAACAGGAGATGTTAGATTGCTGAATGGCGCAAGAGTATATGGGGATGCCGTAGTGGTGGCTAGGGAAGGCAGCATGATAACAATCAACAATTCTGAGATTTTTGATCAGGTTACAGTAAGTGCTTCCCAGAAAAAGCACATTCTTATTAAAAACTCGGTAGTTTCAGGAGATTATGCTTATCATAACATGAGCATGAATGGAGAGATAAAAAGCGACAGAAAGTAAGAAGACCTATTATTAAAAACTTTCTTGTCCATTATCATATCTGGGGTTCAGACAGGCAGGTCATATTCTGTAATATTACGGTGTTAGAATGGCAGTAACCAAGATAGAGATACCGAATGAATATAATAGCAATGATTCTTTCAGGGAGGTGCTTAGAAACAGCAGCTCTTCAAGGCAAGTAAAGAGCGTATCAGAGATTTCGAGAATAGACACATCAACAATGTTTGTAACTGTCTCAGAAAACGAAACACTGCGGCACTTTGAGCGGCATATAAACAAATATGCAGATGCTGTAGGAGGTTTTGTAGAAAAAACGGCGCATGTTGACGATAGCACATACCTGGATAAATGGTCTACTGTAGAAGACAACGCGCTGGTATCTGGAAATGTAAAGGTCACATGTTCAAGGATACGCGGAGCAGCGGAGATAGAAGGATGTGTGGAGATATATGTTTCGGAGATACGGGATGGAGCAAAGATCTACGGCGGACATGGATTTCCATCAAGCAAAGTTATCTTATCACACTCTGATGTCGGGGATTCTGCTACAATAAGGGGCAATGCATTGATAGATAGGGCGCATATATTTGGTTCTGTAGTAATAGAAGGAGATTCTATAATCAAATTCTCTTCTATATCTGGAGACATGTTATACAAGAACCTGAAGGCCGAAAGACAGGTCATAACTGACAAGGCGCTTAGTTATTTTGATTACGTTTCTAAGAGATAAAAGACAACAGAATATTAATATTATATTTTACAAGTGTTATTATGGCAAGCAAAAACGAAGCGAGAAAAGCCCTTCTGGTTGAGAAGGTGACTGATTTTAGCATAGACGCGGATTCCAAGAAGTTTGTTGACAAGCTCTGGGACATGGGAGGTTTCTCTGCGAAGAAGGTCAGTGAAGGCGCAAAGATACTGCGTGACATGATATCGGATGAGAGTTCAACAAACATACTGTCATTCCCTGCAGATATAATGGCTACGGGCCTGCGTGGCATAATAGTAGAGGCTGCAAAGAGGAAGTGGTTTGACCTGATGATAAGCACGTGCGGCACTCTTGACCACGATATAGCAAGGGCTTTCGGCAACTATTATCACGGAGCATTTGAGATGGACGATACGATGCTGCATAAGCTGGACATACACAGATTGGGAAATGTACTTGTTCCTGTTGAATCATATGGCCTTATGATAGAGGAAAAGATGGCAAAATTCCTGAACGAACTTAATGCCGATGGAATAACAGACATAACGACTCACGAATTCAACTGGAAGCTGGGCAAGTTCGTTAACAAGGATAATTCCCTGCTTTACTGGACGTACAAGAATAACATACCTCTGATAATACCTGGCATAACCGATGGTTCTGTAGGATATCAGCTATGGCAGTTCTATCAGGAGCACAAGAAGTTCAGGATAAACCTGCTTGGGGATGAGCAGTTGATGAGCGATACAATATGGGATGCGAAGAAGGCAGGAGCTCTCTGCATAGGTGGAGGCATATCGAAGCACCATGCCATATGGTGGGCACAATTCCGTGGAGGATTCGATTATACGGTATACATAACAACCGCACAGGAGTACGATGGAAGCCTTTCAGGAGCGAGGACAAGGGAGGCTATCTCCTGGGGAAAGATAAAGGAGAAGGCAAGGCATGTGAATATAGATGGGGACGCGACGCTGATACTGCCAATAATAGCGTCTTCGCTCTCAGATATCAGATGACCTTGCAGCAGGATCAATTCCACGCATATATCTCTTGAATTTACTTGCATCGTGGTAGATTCTGTTAAATTTATGATGGAACGGATTCCTAACATAAGCCACATTCGCAAGTTCGGCACCGTCTCGTATGGCATCGACAAGCAGTCTTCCTTCATCAGCGTCAGTGTTGCACGTAGCAGTTACATACATTCCGCCTTGCCTGAGGAAGGCCCTGCTGCCAGCTGGCAATGTTAAGTATGTATCTGCATCCACCTTTGTCATAGTTCCGTCATTATGCACCTGGTGATAGTCATCTGTATCCAGACCTCTTTTATCGACCCATGCACAGCACTTTGAGAGCGTAGCTCTGAATTCCTCGTCATGTTTGTATCTAAATGCGACCTCTTTCAGCGTAGCCTGCCTGTAGCCTTCTGGAACTGCTATCTGTGCAGCCTGTGCCATCACCTTTCTTGTCGATATGAATACCTGATTAGTATCAGTAAGGAAGTGGCTCTTCGTTATCTCCATTGTCTCAACGCCTAAAAAATTTAGACCCGATCTGATTTATAATACTAATCTGCAAACTCTGTCAGCCTCTTTGAACATTGACAATATGCTCTTTAAGCTCTTCCTTGGCAGGGACATACATTACTTTGGCCTTGTAAGAGGTACTTCCTAGAAAGCCATCTATGTTTAGAGAATTGTATCCGTAGCCGTTGTCATGTACTGCTGCCCCTATTCGCTCCGGTCCAGCAGTATGATATGACCTGAATTGCATAGGCAATGCAATGTATGCCTCACGCCCTATCTTTGAGAAGGATAAGTCCTCACATATCTCGTGAAATCCGTTGCTTTCTACGCCCATCTTCCCTATCCATACTTTATTGTTCTCGCTCAGATATGCCCTAAAATCTGAATCCGTAGTGTAATGGAGCAGGACCTCTTTTAAGGTAATAATTCTGTAGCCGTCAGGAATTATTTTATGCGCATCTGCAGATACTACTTTTTGCTCAGATATCAGAACTTTATGCGAAGCGTTTGTCTCTCCTCTGTTCAGCACCATCATGGTATCGGATATATTTTATATCCCGTGATTTATTAATCATCTGGCAGCAGGCATACTTAACAGTAGGTAGTTTTATAAAAGAAGCCCTGACAGAATGCCAGGGCAGCGTATCAAAAGACAAAATCAGGCAGAGAGATTGAGCAGCACCTGGACAGTATCCGGAACAGGTATCCTCATCACCTGCCTCAGAGCCTGTTCATTGCCATCTATCTCGACCAGTCTGTTGTGTATTCGCATCTCCCAGTGCTCATACGTATGGGAGCCATCTCCGCAAGGAGTCTTTCTTGTAGCTATCTTAAGCCTTTTTGTAGGAAGCGGCACAGGGCCCTTGAATTTCACTCCGAGACCCTTCGCTATATCTACTATCTGCTTGGCTATGACTCCGGCATCCTTCTTGTTCCTGCTTATTATTTTTATCCTTGCGACTGGCAACAAATCACTGCTTCTTCACTACTTCGAGTATTACTCCCGCTGCTACTGTCTGTCCCATATCCCTTATTGCAAACCTGCCGAGCTGAGGGAATTCACTGAACTTCTCAGCGCAGATTGGCTTTGAAGGCTTGACCTTTATTATGGCGACATCACCGTTCTTGAGGAACTCAGGGTTCTTCTGCATTGTCTGACCTGTCTTAGGATCCTTCTTCTCTACCAGTTCGACGAAGGTGCATGCTATCTGGGCGGTGTGTATGTGGAACACCGGGGTATATCCTGCTGCTATTGCAGTAGGATGGTTTATCACCACTATCTGGGCAGTGAACTCCTGTACCACTGTTGGAGGATTTGATGCCGGGCCTACCACATCCCCTCTCCTTATATCCTTCTTGTCAACGCCCTTTATGTTGAATCCTATATTGTCTCCAGGCTCTGCCTTCTGCATTGCCTGCTGGTGCATCTCAATGCTCTTCACATCTGTCTTTACTCCAGCCGGCATTATTATTATCTGGTCTCCTGGCTTCATTACGCCTGTTTCTACTCTTCCTACAGGTACGGTTCCGAAACCTGATATGCTGTATACGTCCTGTATAGGGAGCCTTAGCGCTTTGTCTACAGGCTTGTTTGGAACCTGAAGTGCGTCAAGGGCTTCTAGTAATGTAGGGCCTGAGTACCACGAGAGCTTGTCTGACTTTGAGCTTACGTTATCTCCTGCCTGTGCCGAATAAGGTACAAAAGGTATCTTGTTTATATCATATCCTACTGTCTTGAGCAATTCTGAGACCTTTGCCTTTGCCTCTTCGTACTTTGCCTTATCATATCCTGCAGCGTCCATCTTGTTAAGACCGACTATGAGCTGATTTATTCCGAGGACCTTTGCAAGGTATGCGTGCTCCCTTGTCTGTGCCTGAACTCCGTCAGGGCATGAGACTACGAGAACTGCGGCGTCTGCCTGGCTTGCTCCCGTAATCATATTCTTTACGAAGTCCTTGTGACCGGGGGCGTCTATTACTGTAAAGTAGTACTTCGGAGTCTGGAACTCCCTGTGCATAATGTCTATTGTTATTCCTCTTTCTCTCTCCTCCTTGAGCTGGTCCATGACGAAAGCGAACTCGAAGGTAGGTCTGTTGTACTTCGCTACCTCTTCCTTGAGCTTCTTCATATCCTGCTCTGTTACTGCCTTTGTATCAAACAAAAGTCTTCCTACAGATGTTGACTTTCCGTGGTCTATATGACCTATGAAAATCAAGTTCATGTGTGGTTTTTCTGCCATCATATTCACCTAAGTATAATATCTATCAGTCTATAATTCCTACATTCCCAGAAACCTCATAGTAGAGGTTCCATTAAAAGGAACTGAAGAAACCAAGTATAGTATAATTACCAAGATATTTAAATCTTTCTAATTTCTTCCTCAACAAAACAAAGAGTTATCTTGGCACACGCTTCGGTTTTGAATTATTAAGGAAGTTAGCCCTTTCTTCATCTGTTGCAGGCCTTACCAGATGTATGAAATTCTTCACCTTTATCTCAATGATCTCACATGGTTTTACTCTTGAGTGGGAAACCCACTGATTACTGTCTATCTTTTGGAAGGTTTTAGCAGAAAGTCTGTAAAGGTATACAGTTTCTTGTTTCGGCCATCCGCCTATCACAATGCCTTCAGGGACATCCTTGCTAAAATCCAGGGTGCTGCCTACCTCTATTCCTTTACTATTAAGTATACCCATGACTATTGCAAATTCGCGCTTTTCCAGTGCGTATACGCCGTCGTGGCAGTTTTCAGGTCTTCCTGATACATCTGTTGCCTTGTGAGGCAATAGGAACTCTCCAATCAGCTTCCTTGGGCTTCCATGCCACAATGTCAGGCTTTCTTTTGAAGACATGATTACAGATAAGCAGACCGTGATATTTATATCTGCAGGAATACGTTGCCGGTCTTACACTGGGCGTTATTCTAAACATATTTATATGAATGGGTTTAACCAAAGAATTACAGGTGATCCGATGCTAACAAGAATAACGGAAGGCTTGAACGTGCGTATGTCTGAAGGCAATAACGTGTTTGCAGACGCAGTCGTTGAGCTTCCAAAGCAAATGCACTCCTCTTTGCAACCTAGCTTCAACATGTTAAAAACAGCTTTCCTTAAGAGAGCTGAAGAGTATTCGGAATATTTTGTGGAACAGGATTCAATATACGAAGGGCGCATGCGCAAATCAGGATTCATGCGTGATAATATGAAAATTCCAGATACTAAAGAGTCGATAATTCATGCATTTGGAGTTTACGAGGATATATTATGTAATTCTTGTATAACACCTGTTGCGGAGCTGGGAGACAGGTTAGATTCGTATGGTATGCTCGAAGGGGAACAAGGGCTGGAAAACGCAAAGAAGGTTATAGATGCAGTAAAAGTGTATCTGACAAAGGCATCTGATGATTTTGGCAAGTTTGCCGAATCTGTTATCAAGGAGCTTGAATCTGCAGATTCAGGGGTTGCAGTAAGTGAGATATTCAGCGAGACCTGCGAACGCATAAGGACAAACATTAGCACTAATGACCTTGACAAAGATGCAGATATAACAAAACTTGTAAACAAGATGAAGGTAAAGAGCCTTCCTCACAGGACAGATTGACAAGAAAAGGTCCTTGTTGATATAATAAAACAGATAGCCCCGGCCAGATTCGAACTGGCGTCAACGGATTCAGAGTCCGCTATCCTTGACCACTAGACTACGGGGCTCCAGGTATTGCTATTAAATGATTCATTTTTATATACGTTGTGTTATAAAGTTACTTGCGTGTAATCATGGGCATGTACATACGTGAGCAGGATCTTCTCAAGAAAGAGATAGAAGACATAGTTATAGCCGATCTTGTTCTGGCCTTTGCATTCTCAGTAATATTCGCAGGCGGCATAGGGTCAAGCTTCTCATTGTTAATATACTTCTTCCCGATGTCACTAGTTGCAGTCTCATTATCATTCATACTTCATGAATACATGCATAAGAAGACTGCGCAGAAGTACGGTGCAATAGCTGCATTCAAGAAATCTGATATAGGCGTACTTATAACACTGGTTTCTTCACTGTTTGGTTTCCTTCTTGGCATACCTGGAGCAACAATCATATACACCAGCACATTCACAAGGAAGGAAGAGGGCATAGTTTCATTGGCAGGTCCTCTCACAAACTTCGCGGTTTTTGCAGTATTCTTTATAACAGGCATTGCGATTTACGGTGGCTCTTTCACATCGCATCTTCTAGTCACATTCGGAAACGGCATACTGACTCTCCCATATCTGGAGAATCTGATAAACCTCACGCTTCTCATAAGCATAATACTTGCTTTCTTCAACATGCTCCCCATATATCCACTTGACGGCAGCAAAGTGTTCAGATGGAATAAAGCAATTTATGGAGCAACAGTATTGACAATATTCATAATACTGCTTTTCATATTCCCGGTAGCATATCTTCTCTTCAGCTTTATCTTCATGCTGATAATTGCCCTGTTCTTCTCAGTATTCAGCAGCAATGTACGTCTGTTTTGAAAAAGGATCTTATTATTGTCTTGAGGATTAGATAAGCTTACAGTATCTCTATTCCAGGCTTCATCGGCGTAGATGCAGCTGCCTTTGAAGATTTGGACTCTTCTTCCTTCTCAACGGTTATCCTGCAGCCGGTTCCGTTGCCGATGTACTCTTTTGCATCATTTATTATGTCGTATTGGTCTGCAGGGTTGGTCTCAACCGTATTTACCGTGTTTATGTGCTTTGCCATAGATGAGACGAAATCCATGCACTTCTGAAGATCAAATTTTATCTGATAACTGTTCTCAAGCTCACCGCTCTTTATCATCTCCATTACGCGCTTTACATTCTTGTCCTTTGCGAGCTCATTGTTAAGTATGTACTTGTATTCGCTTGCAACTATGTACTTTATCTCTTTAGGCTCCTGGCCCTTTCTTTTTACAAGGTCGAGTACATGCTTTGAGTCCTCTATCATTTTATCCATTAGCTCCTCTTCCATCTCCATCTTGCTGTTAAGCATCGATTCGTTTGCAGTGGGCCACTTTTCCTTCGCGACAAGTGTATCATTACCTATCTTGTGCCAGAGTTCCTCTGAGAAATGAGGTGTAAGTGGGCCAAGCATAAGTGCAATGTTTGAGAGATACTCTGTTATAACTATCTGGTTGTTACCCCCTCTAAGGAAGTATCTCTTTAGATCGATAACGGCTTCGTACAAAGCAGCTGTGGATGCTGTCCTGAGCTCAAGTTTGTCTATAGCTTCGGTAACCGTAATTATCTTCCTGTTAAGTCTGGAGTACATCCAATAGTCTATATGTCTCAATTCTGATGGTGAATACAGGCTAAGGTTCCCTGCTATCGAGTCTATATACTCAATTCGCTCTTTTATACCTCGTGCGGCATCGTTACTATATTCAGAATCTCCAAACAGGTCTGCACTGCAGATAATCACGAATCTTGTTACGTCTGCACCGTGCTTTCCTAACGCTTCTTTTACATCAACAGTATTGCCCAGACTCTTCGACATCTTTTCTCCTTCGCACAAAACAGTCCCGTTTATAGCTATTTGCTTTGGCCAGTGCTTACTGTTGAAGATTATCGAGTGGTTGAAAAGGTACATGGTCAGATGGTTAAATATAAGATCTACGCCGGAGTGCCTTGATGTAAACGTGTACCAATAGTCAAATGACTCCTTGCTTCTCTTAATAATCTCATAAGATATGCCTGTAGTTTTTGATATAGCTTCGGCAGAGCCTTTTCCAAGGAATACATAGTCGAAAAACTCCTTTGTAAGCTTTTCACTCTCTACTTTTTCTATAATGTTCCATATTGTATAAAGGGACATGTAAATGGTTGAGTCTGAGAGGGACTCTATTATCTTGGTATTATCAAGAGGGAACTTTGTACCCAGCCCTTGCGCCCTTGCAACTGCGCGGAGATTTATCCATTCCAATGCGCCTTCGAATGTAGGTCTTAGCTTTTCAGGGAGAATCTTTGTATTCTTAAGGGCCTCGCGCGCCTTAACCTTCCATCCTTCATCGCCGTAATTGAGGAACCATTGATCATCCACTATTTTTACCACTACCGAAAAACCGCATCTGCATACTGCACCGTTTGCGATTACACGGACTACAAATGCATCATTGCTTGCTATAAGATCCTTCCACATACTGTCACGAGCTATCTTTACTTTCTGTCCTTTGTAATCGCCCATGATCATGACTCCGCTCCTCAGCTCTTCCTTATACTGGTTCTTTGTAGCAGCTTCTATTGCACCGCTGTCAGGATCACCTTCCTGACTCTCGACATCTATGTAAGCTACCGATGGTATCTCCTGTCCTTTAGCAGGACCGTCTAATTCTATCACTTTTATTGGCAAGATTGCAGCTGCAGTTTCTGAACCTTTTTTCTTCAGGTCCAGCAGTGCAGCATAATCGAAAGGAGCATGTGCAGGAACACTCATTACTATTCCTGTGCCAAACTTTTCATCGACAAAGAATCCAGGAAGGGCAGGAACTGCATTTCCATTTATAGGATTTATATACTTCTTGTCAAACAGGTCTGCCGCTGTTATCTCTGATATAACCTTGACATTCGCCTGATATGCCATACTCTCTGCAGCTGTGCTTGAAAGGCATAGTTTCTCACCGTTAACCTCGCATATAGCGTATCTTACCCCGTCCTTGATGAAGATATTTGTAACACCGTAAAGAGTCTCAGGCCTGTATGTGGCACACGCTATCTTGTAATCCTCATTCTCTACCTGGAACTTTATTCCAAGCATCTCCTCTATCTCAGGCTCAGTATCCGACTTTGTATCATGCATTCCTACCGCATTGTTCTCATTGGGGCACCATCCTACAGGATGTTTCCCTTTTGTAAGAAGCCCGTTTTCATTGAGTATTGAAAATTGCCATTCTACGAATTTGCTGAACTTAGGGTCTATTGATATAAGCTGCCTTCTCCAGTCCATGCTAAATCCGAGTGCGTGAAATGCGTCTCTGAACTCGTTTATGAAGTATGATGCGAGATACATCGGGTCCTCCATCTTCTCAATGTCTTCATCGGATATGCCGAATTTCTTGAGATCCTTTATTAGGATGGGATCCTTGCTCTTTATCCTCTTGCACTGTGCGATTATCGGAGTTCCAGTAACATGATAACCTATAGGAAATAGTACATTGAAGCCGCGCATCCTCTTGTATCTTGCAAGAACATCTGCTGTTCCATAAGTGCGTACGTGCCCCATGTGGGGCGGTCCGTTTACGTAAGGAAAAGCTGCTGTGACCATGTATGACTGGCGCTGATCAGGGTCGGCATCAAATACAGAAGCCTCACTCCATTCCTGTTGCCATTTGCTCTCTATCTCCTCATGGTTCATTTTTAAAGCACCGAATAATTATTGGTCATAGGTAAAGGATATAAGCATTTAGTCTAAAGCTCTGCACCAATACGCTTGAATAATCTTGAATAAAAAGGATTGGTCTCTGATACAAGATATCTCTTCAGGTTCTCCCTTTTCTTTACTAGAGAGCCGATATCCTTACTGTTCATCACTCTTTTTATCTCTGCAGGGATATCCTTCTCATCCTTTACTATGCACATCTCCCTAACCTCTACAGGTATTGGAGAGTATGATGGAAGAAGAACTGGTATCCCAAGAGCTGCAGACTCTATGCATATTATGCTGAGTCCTTCCCTTTCAGACATGTTTAGCAGCAATGATGAACTCTTCAAAAGGTCATAGAATTTCCTCTTGTCCTTGTAGAAATCCATAAATCTGACGGTTTTGTCAAGTCCCATCTTATTAGACATCTTTATCAGTGTGTCCTTTTCAGGGCCGCTTCCCATTATAACTCCCTTGGCATTTGCTCCGATCTTGTTTGCCTGCTGTAGTACGCTGAGCAATTTGTCAATCCTCTTTTCCTTTATCATCCTGCCTGAGAACACTATCTGCTTTGAATGCTTACCCTTCTTGTGGAGCAAGCCGCCAAAATCTTTTTTATCTATTACCGGAGCGAATATGTTTATCTTGTCCTTGTTGATTCCGGCTTCTACCATCTTTTTCATGGTAGCGCTGCTGATTGTCACATATGCATCTGCGCCTTTAATTGCAGAAGATGAGAAGGCGCTTGCTACTGGCCATGATGCCCCTCCCAGGTATGTTTTCCAGTACTCAGCATCCCAGTACTCAGCGACAGCTATGATTAGCCTTGACCCTCTGCTCCTGCAGTAAAGCTTTACCAGAGGCAGATGCAGCATCGGGAAGTAGTCGGTTATTACGACATCGAAGTTGTACCCGAAAAGTTTGATTATTGAGGAATTGAAGAGCGCTGCTTCCCTTATGGAACGCCTTCCGTGCCTGTAGATCTTTTCCTGGTTTGTTTCGCGGGTTGCGTGGTAGTGTATGCCCTTATGGACAAAATCATCACCCATTCCTGGCCATTTTGTGGTGAAGAAATGAACCTCGTGCTTCTTTGCAAGCTCTACAGCTGCATTATAATGCATCGCTTCTATTCCTCCCACATGCCACGGATATGGCACATCGTATACCATCGCTATCTTCATTTAGCAGCCTCATTATTCTCCACAAAATACTCTCCAAGGAACATGTATCTGGTCTTGGTCTTCTTCATCGTAAGCAGAGCATCTTGAGGAGATGCAACTATGGGTGAACCGTGTATGTTGAAGCTTGTGTTTAGTACGACACCGAAGCCAGTTCTGTTCTTTACGGCTTTGATAAGCTCCATATAATCCCTGTTCTCTTCTCCCACCATCTGCGGTCTTGCCGTAAGGTCAACATGCACTACCGATTTCATTACCTCCTTCTTGTCCTTCTGTATCGCGTATGCCATTGTCATAAAACGATCGTGGCCCTTCACATTTTCAAGAAGCTGTTCTGCATCATCTCTTAGAATAGAAGGGGCAAAAGGCTGGTACCACTCTCTCTGCTTTACGTACGTATTTAGCTTGTCCTTTACGGTATCTGATCCGGCATTTGCCAGTATGCTCCTGTCTCCAAGAGCCCTGGGACCGTACTCCATCCGCCCGTTGAACCAGAATACATACTCGTCATTGTCTATCAGTTCTGCAGCGTGATTGAACCTGTCACTATCCAGCTGATAAGAGACATTGGCTTCTTCCTTAAGAGCCTGAAGTATCCTGTCTTCATTGTAAGAATTGCCAAGATAGGCATTCTCGAATTCATAAGAGTGCGTTCCTCTTGTCTGGTAATCTGCGTACATTGCAGCTCCAAGGGCTATTCCGCCATCACCCATGTGCGGGAAGATGTACCATTTTTTAAGCGCGTCTATCTCTCTTATGCGCATATTTGCCTTTACATTGGACATGATGCCTCCTGAAAAGACTACAGAGTCTATCCCGAAATGTGATATGGCATTTGCAACAAGTTCGCTCTCTATCTTTTCAAGAAGCTGCTGGGCCATATATGCAAACTGCTCCCGAGGTATCGTCCACAGGAGCCTGTCAAGCATCTGATACTGCTTTACAGGACCGTATTTTGCCCTTATCTTAATGCCGTCAACGCTGTAGAAATCCTTGAGCTTGTTCTCTTCGAATGGGAACGGGAATGAGTAATCTGCCATAGCCATTACCTTCCCTTCATCCTCAAGTTCACGCATGCCCACCAGATTGGTTACCTGCTCGTAGAATATGCCTATTGAATCCCTTGCAGGTATTGTTGCTTTTCGCTCCAGCTTCCCGTTCTCCAGTACAGAGATGCTTCCTGAAAGACCGTCTCCCAGGCCATCAAGCGTTATTACAAGAGCGTGGTCAATTCCTGAAGTAAATGCAGCAGTAGCGGCATGCGCCATATGATGATCTATCGAATAGAGCTTGAACTTGCTGAATCCTATGTGCTTCAGCTGCCTGTCTATTACGCTCTTGCTCACCGAATCACAGAGGGGAAGCACGCCTATTGTGGTTGTTGCATACTTGTAGTAGTGCATCAGCCTTTCCATCCTCGGCTTCGGTATCTTCCTTCTCCTGAACTTATAGTATGCTTCTTTCTGATTTGGAAATACTCTTGAGATTGTCTTTGTTAACTCAGTAGTAGGAAATGCTATTGTTTCTACATCAGATGGCTTTATGCCTGCGAATTCGAGCGCATTGCTTATGGCATTGTAAGGAAACTTTATCTCCAGCTTGCGCTTGGTATACCTTTCTTCGTTTGCAGCAAATACTACCTTTCCGTCTTCAATGAGGGCCGCGCCTGAATCGTGCCCATCCCATAATCCCAGAATATATGCCAAGAACACACCGTAGCAAGATATACTATATTACTGCTTCTTTTATATCTCCTACTATTGTCTGATATGCTTCGCATGCGGTCCATGAATCAGGCTCCTTCCCTTCCTTTATGCTCTTCCTTATCTCATCGGCTTCCTGACTCGACCAAATCTTCCCAAGGTCATATCCTGTATCCCGTATGTTTCCTATCTTCTTATCCCACATTATCGAAGGGAAGACATTGCCATAGCTGTCAAGGAAGAGCGAGACGTCCATGCTCCTGCTCCTCATAGGAGATTTGCCAGTAGTGACATAGTCGACAAGCTTACGCAGGAATATGCCTTCTATTATGGGAATTATCCCGATCTCCTTCTTTCTCATCTTTAGCAGCATCTTGACCTCTTTAGCTACGGACTCCCTGTCAGCTGCTATCTGCATATCCTCATTTCCGTAATACATGCCGGATAATTGGCCCACATTCACATGGAAATTGTTGGCGGTTGCCCATGGCAGCTCCTTCCTTACATCGTTTATTGTCTCTTCAAGGTGACCCTGGTTAAGTCTTGACATAGTATAGCCGAAGACAAAAAAGAGGTTCTTGTACTCCTTCTGCAGCTCCTTAAGCCTTCTTGCCATGGACATCACCCTGTCAAAGTTACCTGGGATGCCCCTGATCCTGTCATGCAGCTCCCTATTGCCATCAAGGCTGAGTGTTATCGATACTTTCGGTATTCCTAGATCAAGTATCTGCTTTAGCTTTCCTACAAGCATCTCCTGGTTGCAGAGTGAATTTGTAGGCATCGTGAGTATGAAAAGACCATCTGAATTCTGAACGAAGGCCTTTACTATCTCAACAATATCGCTGTTGAGGAATGGTTCTCCGCCTGTAATCTCTAACCATCTGAAATAGTTGTTCTTTTTTGCAAACTCCCTGATCTCATCTGTTGTCAGTTCATTTACAGGCTTTCGCTGCCATATGTTGCATGTAAGACACCTGGACTGGCATCTATAGGTTATTGCGAATGTCATCTTGTAAGGCCTTTTAAGCTCCGTGAGATTGCTTTTTGCAGCATTTATCCCAAGGCCAATAAGCTTCCCGCTTTTCATACTAATACCATTGTAAATTCAGATTAATATAATTTATCCTTCTGCTTAACCTATCTTCTCATGACTGCTTTCAGCATATTATTTCTGTTTGCAAGGAAGACATCCCTCATCCGCAGTGCATGATGGCAAGGATTTGACCTGTAATGGGCACTCGTACAGGTGCAGTTGCTCCAGGGTATGCTGTTATGCTTGCTATCAGATATTACTATATCGACCTGGAAGTATGTTCCCTTCCTTTCTTTGCTCTCTACATATCCTTTCAGAAGGTACGAACCCGGGATCCTGCCGTCAGCTATGCGTTCTATCATGACGCTCTTGTTACCGTTCACAAATGCGAACTCTTCTGAAGCTAGCTGCTTTTTGGTCATGGTAAATGGTTTATATTCCGTTTTTGTTACTGTTTCAGGCATATCAAGACCATAATTCTTTGAAAGTACTAAGGACTGATATATTAGGCTTATGATTCATCCGTAACTCATTGAGAATGAGCTGACACCTGTCCCGCAGGATTCTTCATAGTCTACTGCAAATTGGTATGCGCCAGGGGTAAGCGTAAAGCTTCCCGAATATGTCTGGCCGTTGTTTGAGCCCCAGGCTGCCGAAGGAAGAATGGGATTCCAGATATCCGACCCTTCCTGTCTGTAGAATACTTGAGTAGCCCCAGTAATATATACGTTTACAGTATATGTTCCGGTGAGAGTAAGGTTTGCTGTTGCAGTGTATCCGGTTCCAGAACCACACGCTATTGCATTGTTGAGAGCGTTGAAAGGCACAGGAAATGGCACTGCATTCATCAGGTTTATCTGCCTGCCGGTTATCGTATTGCTCTCGTAAGCCCATCCTGTGAAACCTGGAAGGCCATTGGCATTGTTCCTGTATGTAGGTATGCCGTACCATCCTGCAATATTTGATGTTTCGACACTGACTCCTTGCGGAAGTGCAGGACTCGCCGTGACAGATGAGTATGGGAGTATGCCACTTGAACTCGTCCATCCGGTAACGTTCCAGAAGATGCTCTGTTGCGGCGCAGCTCCAAAACCAAGAGCTTGCCATTCATCAGATATGGCAGTAGGCGTAGACGTTCCATAATCAGAATATCCTGTTATTGGAGTATAAGTAAGGTTGTATGTAAAACCATTATTTCCGTTTCCGCTGTAATCATTTGCATTCCCGTTAAGCGGCCACCAGGCAACAAGAGTGCTTGATTGTATTGGAGCACCTGCTATTCCCTCAGAATAGAGCGAAGATATTTGACCGTTGTTCAGGCTTGTATTGTATAACTGCACGTCTGACATTAGTCCGTTGAATGAGTAAGTCGGTCCTCCGCTTACACTGTTACTTCCTAGATAAATAGGGAGAAGCTGTGCAACATTTAGCCCTTTCCCGACGTTCTTAGATACGAATAGAGTGGAGTTGAGATAAACGCTTGCTATCCCGGTAGTTGTGTTGTACTCTGCAGTTACCATCTCCCATGTGTTAAGTGGAAAACTTTCGACCCCGTTAGGCCACGGAAGCCTGTTGTTGCAGCAAGGTGCCATTGATAATATATAATCAGACTGACCATTTCCTAGTTTTGAGAATAATAGGTCAAATCCCGCATCGTTGTTGTTATTTGAACTGTTTGCTATGGTCTCTCCGCCGGTAGTGGGGCCGTAGCCGTATATCCATGTCGAGAAAGTGAATGATGTGGATTTTGTAAGAGGAGTTGCATTTAGCTGTTGTGTTACTATCATGCTGCTGACACTTGGATTGAATGAAGCAGCAAGGCTTGGCCCGTATTCCAAAGGTATATCTGAAAGGTATAGATGAGGAGAGGTTAAGTTGGCGCACTGCTGATTGTTGCTGCATGCAAGAATTCCAGGTATGGGGAAGGTTGGCTGTGCAGATGGGACTATAAGTGCACTGTCCCGGTTATAGTTCTGCGGATATAAATAATTGACCCTGTATGGGATAATATTATGTCTATTGGCATAATATATTGTTCCAATACCGTTTGTCCATATGGTATAGCTATAGCCGTCAACTCCACTAAGGTCATTAGCATTATTGTTTAGCGGCAACCACAAAATAATATTCGAATCGGGTATAGGGAGGCTGCCAATTCCATCTTGATATACTTTATACACCTGCTGCGTATTCAGTGTATTGTTATACAGCTGCAGGTCTGATATGGCCATTTTTGTATAATAATTATTGTTTCCTAACTGGGCGCCTATTATAAAATCTTTGTTATTTGGGCTTGGTGATGGATTGGAGAGCGAAGAGAACAGCTGTGAATTCCCATTATCGAATACTCTTATAAAACTCTTGTTTAATGAGAATCCTATTAAGCTCCACCTGTACGTAGGAACAATGAATGAGCTTACGTACTTCTTAGCCCCATTCCATATTACTATATTTCCATTGTCAAGACTTATATTATAAAAACCAGAATTCTCTGTAGATCCGCCGAATTCCGCTATAGGACCGAACGATTGGTTGCTCATAGGGTACACCCACTCAAGGTTCGTTATGTTTGCTATAGTTACCCCGTTACCTGCTATGTATGAATTTTCTGTAAGATACGCTACTCTTTTGTTATATCCTGTAAAAGTAAATATGCCGTCTATAGAGCTATTTCCAAGATTCCCATCTGCCCTGTCAAGGTATGACGGAGCAAAAGGAGAGGCAAAGTAATAACCGTTATTTATTGCATTTATCAGACCATGTGTATCTAGGGTTTCTAGAGAAGGTCCGTATAGAAGAACTGCTTGGCCATCGTTTATACTATTCGATATATAGTTTGATGCAACAGGGTAGTTTAGGTATGCTACATAATTGGCAGGAATTGCAGAAGGAGAGTTATATGAGATTATTCCGCCAAAATTGCTTCCGTTGCAGTTTATATTCTGGGCGTTGTCTGTGGCAAATATTATCTGCGATGATATTAGCGCATTATTGCTTGGGCACACCGTATTGCTCCCGTAATCCAGAACGCTGCCAAATGCAAACAGACCAGTAGTCCCGTTAAGCGCTTCGGAGTTACCAATATTTGTTATAAGAGTGGAAACGTTTCCAAAATTTATGTACCTTGTTATCCCTTGCTGGGCATAATATAAGTCAGGAGTCCCGTTTAAAGATATGGTGGCATTTACAGGTATTTCATATTTATAGATGACGCCACTCGCGTTAAGACTAACATATTCAGTATATGCTACAGATATGTTATACGGGCCGTTTTGGTAGACCGATGGCATAGATTCCTTTATTACTATATTGGAGACGCCGTAAGGAGGTTGAGCTTCTACAGATCCGTTAAAAAAGATAAATGTAGATGGATCATTAAGATCCCCGTAATTATAAGAGTTTATCCCGGGGCCAGCTCCATTATATGATACATAAACATATTCATTAGGTACAGTGCCGTTTTTGACTATCTGTGAAATGTATTCTGAGGAATTAGTAATAAAATTAGGTCCTCCGCTATTATATTCATAAACCGCTAAGCTAAACAAAGCATCGTGTAGTGCTTTGGCTGCAAACGCTTTGCTGGTTGAGATTAGATACGACTTATAACTCAGAAGGTTGCTTTGTTGCGAATATGATTGTGATAAACTGGCATATCCAGTATTCAGTGTTATGAATATCACTAATTCGGCTAGCATAAGAATAAACAGAATCAAAACACTTATTGTCATAAGTTGCAGTTTCATAAACAATCATCCATAAAGAACATTATCTCCAGCTATATACCCCACCTATGAATTCATAACTAGCTGATGGACTTACTATATAAAAGGAGTTGTAAATTCTTGTCTCTCCTGAGAATTGCGATAGGACTATCACTTTTGATACACTAACAGTTTGAGAGTCTTGATAGCTGGGGGATATGAATCCTGCATAAGCTGGAATTGCATATGATATAAATCCTGTATGGTCGTTGCCGCTGTAATCGTTCGCATCCCCTCCGAGAGGCCACCAGCCTACAAGACCGTCAGATTGTATCGGCGAGGCAGTAATGCCCTGCTGATATAACATCTTTATCTGGCTTTTGGATAGTATCGCATTATAAATCTGTAAATCTGAGACCATCACCTTAGAGTATCCCGGGTTGGTGGAAGGATTTGACGGGTTCTCTCCGGCGCCTATGACAATGCTCCCATTGCCTGCAGAAGCCGGACCATATGCGTTGGTAATACTTGCATTATACTGTACTCCGTTAAAGTAGTAATATGCCTTCTGGTCCGGATAATCATAAGTAAAGCATGCGAATGACCAGTTATTTAACATACTATTAAACGTTATTGAATTGGCCTCCCCATAAGCTATATTCGCACCGGAAGGACTCCATACAGTAAATGAGGGATGGGACGATGGACCAGTATAGCCTTTCTGATCAAGCGTGTACTCCCATGCATTGCCATTGCTCGGTGGATTCTTCCCTTTTATTAAAGGGCCATAATAACCTGATAAAGAGACTATGTTATACCATGCACATAGGGACATTTTCCCATTTGGGCCTGCTTCTGGACTTAGTGCACTGTTATTTGATATACGAACATAGCTATCATATCCTGTAAAGTTAAGCACGTATGGATACATAAGAGTTTTATTTTCATATGTAATGCCGGTCGTATCTCCAGATGATGTCATCACAGAAGCATTTTGTGATGGATTTGCAGTACTTAGAAGCGTATCTGCACAGCTTGATAGCCCGTTAGCATAGAAAGAGATTAAGTTTGAGAGTATGGACCTTGATGAAATTCCTGGGCAGCTTCCGAATGAGATAAGCTTACTTCCCACAACCACATAAAGTTCCCCGTATGCAAGTATCATTCGCGGGGATAATGCACCGGAGTAAGGTATCTGTATAGCCCATTTTATCTTACCGTTATCTGGATTTTGGTCTACTAAATATTTATTGGACCATAATGTATACAGGTTCCCACTTGTGGCAACAGGCTGCCCACCGATCAGAGATTTGCCTATATATTGAGGCATGTGGACTGTCCAAGATCCTGAGCTCACGTTCCCGACTCCAGAGTCATAATTAGATGTTGACTGAGAAAAAAGCGCATTGTTGTAGACAGATATGCCTGAGGTCGATGAGGAATCTGCAACATAAAATGATCCGTCGTAGAAAACTATTCTGGTTGGCAAGTATGCATACGTATTATTGTAAATACTTATAGGGACACCGCTTCCCTGGTATCCAAATACCTTAACCGTATTCCCAACTGCAGCAGCCATATCGCCATTTGCTATGGCAATAGAGTTAACCTCGCCACCTATGTTCAGAATCCATGCTTCCGTACCGTTATTCGCGTGTATTCCTATTATTCCTGTTTCTGCAGAATTTCCGCTAGTATAAACCGGGACAATGATCATTCCATCATATCCCAATATTGGTGAGGATATCTGACTCGAAGAAGAGGGCAGTTTAAATGACCATTGTCCATTAGTCACATTAATGTTATTAGCAGAGACGTATGCGTTATCGTAATAGATTAAGTAACCTTGATTGTCCGCATAAAGACCTTGGGACTGTACTACATATCCATATGAATTATAATATACTCCACATTGACAATTTAGGAAGTTTATTGCTCCTCCTGCTGCAACAATGCCGTTGGCGTTTATATATGGGGAAGAGGTGTTGTATACCATAAGAACGCTGTCAGTATTCGGACCGTTAATGTTGCTATTTGAACCGTTGTCGCTCTGGTAGAATTCAGGCCATTCCTGATTTATGGCTTGATACTGGTTGTTAATCTGGGCAGCAAGTGGGGAGCTGAAATTCGCTAAATTCGTAGTTGATAACATACTTACTAAGGAACCGACTGAAGAAGCCTCTACGCTGTATTGATTTACAGGAGCATAATTGAAGTATAATAAAATAGATATCGCAATCGTGGCTATCATTATTGCAAAAACAGCATCAAGTGTAAAGACGATTCCCTTCATTTACAAACACATATTATGTTAAATTCAAACCTTATTATATTACGGCTGGCGGCGATTGAATAATTAATTTATTTTAGAGTTTAAATAGGTATCTGTAAGGCTTTGTGAAAGAGACGTAACTAAATCTTTTTTAAGCTGTGTTGGTTACTATAAATTGCGTTGCAATGGTAAAGGCCCAACTCTCAATAGATTATGTAATAGTATTCTCGTTCGTGCTGATAATATTCGTTCTGATATTCGGCTTGGTAGCGACGCAGCGCGTTGAGCAGTCGCAGCAGCAGGATTATGCGCAGCTGCAGGTAATAGCGCAGACAATAGCACAGGATATAAATACCGCATCATCTTTAGGCAACGGGTATGCTCAGAATGTCAGCCTTCCTTCAGGCGCAGGTCTTGTGAATTATAACCTATCTATCACTTCCTCAGGGACGGTAATAGTGTATAATAATGCTACTGGAAAGCTTTCGTACGCTTATGCTTATGCTCCTGTAGCCAGAGTAATTTCCTCGCAACAGTACGAATCCCCTAATGCCATTCATACATACAACATGCCTGTTGCAAGCGGTCTGATATATCTGCAGAACTCTCACGGAGATATATGCATAGATTATGTGTGCAACACCACCTATGCACAAGGTTCAGGCCTTGATGTATACACTAAAGTAACGCACGTAGCACAGATGAATGGGCAGGACAGCTACATTTACGTTGCAAACTCTCCGAGCCTTTTGCAGCCGTTTGTCTACAACGCGATAACAATGTCTGCATGGGTATATGTAAAACAATTGCCGCCTAGTTCAGGACATATGGCAGTAGTCAATTATGGAACATCCCAGCAGGGAAGCTACTGCTTTGGCCCTATGATATATGTGTCTAATAATAATATATATGGTGGTTTCCAGAACATTAACAGAGGTTCATCAGAAGCCTTCCTTCCGATAAAGAGCAATACGTGGTACTTTGTAGCTTGGACATACTCCGATGCCACAAACAAGCTTGCGCTTTATGTAAATGGGAGGAAGACTATCGCAAACGGAGTAGTGCCATTGGATTCTGCAAGTTATATCTACAACCTGGTCTTAGGTTCAACCGATTATACTTACAATAGCGGACAGGGAGCCTGCCAGAGCGGTACCCCGTTCAGCGGTTCGGTATCTGACCTGCAGATATACAGTACTGCACTTAACTCTAACCAGATAACCCAGCTCCAGAATGGTGGAATAAACGGAGCGCCTGTCAGGTCGGATAACCTATCTGCATGGTGGCCGCTGAATGGCAATGCAAATGATTACAGTGGAAATGGAAACGATGGAAGAGCATATCAGGTGGTTTATCCTACTGTAGCACAAATATATGCAAATGTGACAAATGTTACCCTGTCTCCTGTAAAAGGTGACCTTGTGGGCTTTTCATCAACTCTTGGCAGCTTTGAAGGAAACGGCCAGTCTGCTTCTAATTTTACAAATAACAACGGTATTGCAACAGCTTTCCTGATGCAGACAAACAATACAGGATATGCCAATGTCAAGGTCACTCCTTTTGAAGGAAACGCATATACTGCGAAGAATCTCTCCGGCTGGTGGCCGCTTAATACTAACCAAGGCAATGTTATCTTCAATTTTGCTAACAGTTTGGATCCTGGTACTCTGGAGAACGGATACTGGAACAATGTGAATTATGTCGGACAGTTCACAGGATATGATAGCTATGTAAACGTCGCTGATTCTGCTTCGCTTGATCCAACGAATTCTGTCACACTTGCCGCATGGGTTTACCCTAAAAGATACTCGGCAGACAACAGGAACGGGGCAGGCATAATCGCAAAGGGCTTACAGTATGAAATATCAATAAATGCGAGTGGATATGCGGTAATGGACGGAGTACTGGCATCCACGCCCATCTATTCTGGGGTAAAGGTCCCTATCGGCGAATGGTCTTTTGTTGTAGGGTCTCTTAACTCGAACGGAACTGCAACGATATGTGTCAATACTGCATGCAGATCCAATTCAGGCACAGGAAGCAATCTCGTAGTGTCAAAGAGCCCGCTGTACATAGGATATGGGACCATACTTCCCGGGGCAGTCGGTACGTATTTCAACGGTGCTATTGCCAATGCACAGGTTTATGATGCTTCACTTTCTGAATCCCAGATATCCCTTCTTTATCATGAGGGAATTAGCGGAATGCCTTTGCTTGGCGGACTTGTAGGCTGGTGGCCACTAAATGGGAATACGAATGACTACAGCAGTAATAATGACAACGGATTTGGAACAGGCAGCTTCAGATTCGTCTCCCAGAACATGCAACAGACTGTACCCAACAATACTGCCCGTTTTCTTGCAACCGGTTTCAGCCATGCAGACGGCAGCTACATGGCTGTCAATAATATAAAGAATTATGCAGACGTATTAACTACAGGATCGTTCACAATCACCGCATGGATTAAACTTAATTCGTGTACCGGCTGGGAAAGCGTAGCTGGAGATAGCAGTGCTAGCACAGGATTCCAGTTTTATGCGTGTACCGATGCCGCTGCTTTGGAATATGTCCTTCTTGTTGGAGGACAGATAGTGAAATGGACAGGATATGGCGGCAATGGATTGCCATCCTTTCCTCTAAATACCTGGGAGATGGTGACTGCAGAGTATAATGGAAGCACAGGACAGGTAACCGTATATCTAGACAATACGACAGCGGATTCCGCCATGCTAAGCGCGCATCTTAATCTTGCGCAATCAGTACCGTTCGATATAGGCAACTCATACAGTTCTGGAGAGGCATACGCATTAAATGGATCCATGGCAAACGTGCAGTTATACAGCGTGCCGTTATCTAAGAAGGAAGTTAGTATGTTATATAATTCCGGAATCTACGGCATGCCAAGACCTAATGATGGGCTGGTAGGATGGTGGCCGCTTAATGGAAATGCAAATGATTACAGCGGTAATGGGAATAACGGTACTGAGAATGCCACAACTTATGAATATTTAGTAAATCCTTCTGCGATACCTTCACTGAACAGCTATGGAGTATCCTCACTGGGTTCGGGTAATGCGATAGTAGCCGATAATCACAATTATCAGCACTTCAGCATAGCTTCATGGGTATATCTGGACCAGCCGGTTTCAGGACCAGGAGTTTATCTGGGCACTCCTGGAAGTTCGAATTACGGGCTTTTCAGAACTTCGTCAAAACAAGGATTTACAGTTGGTGGAGGGAGCGCAACTTCAAATAATGTCACAACATTTCCTATTGGAAAGTGGACATATGTAGTGGGCACGTTTGATGGAAAGAACGTAAGTTATTATGCCGATGGAGTGCTTCTGGCTAAAGGCACTTCTTCATCAGGAATACCGTCAAGCCCCATCATAGTTGGTCCTAATCTTGCAGGCAGCGTAGCAAATATAGAGTATTATAACGTCTCGCTTACATCAGGGCAGGTATATCAACTTTATAACAATCAGTTGCCAATAACATATACTGAGCAGATACCTTTGAGTTGGGGAACATGAAGCTGCAATTCTGGTCTATGGATATGATCTTTGCGATAGTGATATTTGCAATAACCATGGTTATTCTTACCTATGTCTGGTTTAATGTGTCGCAGCAGTTTTCTATAACATACTCGAATGCATATGGTAATATGCAGTCAGATATGCAGCAGCTTACCAACAGACTGTTGACAACAGGAACTCCTTCCAACTGGTATTATTCAGTAGATCCGGCAAACCTGTCAACATGGACAAATACCAGCATAGGACTTGCAAGCAGCACAGGCGGCAGGTTGTCAGAAGCAAAGATAGCAAAGCTCTATGCCTTATCTCTAATCAACTATGATGCATCAAAACAGCTTCTTGGAGTAAGCTATAACTATTATATAGTCATTTACTCGCCGCAGTTGTACAACCTTACCATAGGGCCAAATCCTCTGGCATATAATGCCACTACAGTAGTGGTTCAAGACACTCCTGTAATCTTGGATAATGGAGTTCCTGCAGAGCTGCGCGTTATGCTATGGACAACTTCTCAGACAGTATCTGTATCTACGACTACAGTATATACGACAGCTTCGACATCGGTATGATTAAGCCCTATTTAACTTCGGCATAATTGGCACTTGCCGTTTATCATGCGGATATGCAAGAGAGTTTACATGTGCTTCTTTACAAACTCTCCTATTATTGGCATCTCTATATCGTTGCCCTGAGACGCCTCGTACCCTACATATAAGCCATACAGCCACAGTATCAGTGATAGAATAGGAAGGAATGGGATTGGTATCCAGAATATTACAAACATCACAACGCCAAGAAGTATCGCCTGCAGTGCATGGAACTTGAGGTACGCATCCTCCTTCTTATTTACGAATAGGTATACTGCTATGCCTGATAACCATGTGAAAAAGTATGTGCCGACACATAGTATGAGGTTTCTCTCACTCTTTTGGCTTTTTGATTTTGCCATTTGACCACTAGGAGCATTTTCTCTGCAAACTATTTAAACATATGCAAGGGCAGCTGCGTCACCTTATTATGACGCAGTTACGTTTGCCCTTGCATTTGCTCCTTCCTGTCCTTGTATATAAACGCGGTAATTGCTTCCAGGAACAAAGTTTATCAGCACATGGCCGTTTCCTGCAGACATGGTCCCCGAATAGGTGAATGTTGCCTGTGCACCAGGAGCAAGAACATATCCGTTCTCTCCCTCAGCAGACCTCTCCGAGTTAGGCAGTATCAATGTGCCGTTGCTCGATACTGCAAAGTTCACCGATCTCAGGTCATTTATCTCTATCCCAAGAGTCGCCAAGGTGCTTACTCTGGTTTTTATATTTGCGCCTATGTTGGCTGCTTCCTGGGCTCCCTGTCCGCTTATCCTGACGCCTGTACCTCTTCCGTCAACTTCTATCTCTCCGTTATTTATACTTACTATGTTGCCTATCCTGACAACTGAGCCGTTTATGCTGACGTTTCCAGAGGTTATTGCATTTCCATTTATGAATAGGTCTCCTATCTTAACCACGTTGCCTGCAACCACATGTATGGTCTCATTGAGCAACGCCTTGCCATTGTTGACGATTGTGCTCTCGTTTACGCTGATGTTACCATTGTGCAGACCTATGCCGTAAGAGCCGTTAAGGTTGGCACCTAAACCGCTTGCATTTGCACTTGCATTGGCATTGCCATTCAGTACTCCCATGACAAGTGGCCTTCTCTGTGAATTTACATTAGTTTCTGATTTTCCTGAGGCGTTTATCCCAGCACCTTCAGATGAGTTCACATTCGCATTCTCTGATGCGTCTACGCTCGCGAATGGCTTTACAACTACCTGCATGCTTCCTCTTACCATCACATGCCTTATTGTTATGCTCTGGTTGCCGTTATTCTTCACTGTTACGCTGACTGTGCTGGTGTTTCCTGAGCTCATCACAGATTCACCCGTTATGCTTAGATTTGGCCTTACAGCTATCTCTGCCTTTTCTGATGAGTTTAGCTGTGCTCTTGTCCCTATCTGCACATGGCCATGGCTTCCTGCAAAGGCGACTGCGCGTACTGACGGAACCATGATAAACACGGTCGATGAGTTGGTGTATATTGCCACTATTGAAGGAGAGAGGTCTACAAGTATATGCGAGGTATTGTTTCCGCTGTTGCTTACGTTTGCAGTTATCATGCTGCTTGGCACGCTGACATTGGAAGTTACTCCGTTTATTGTTATATTGGCAGAATTCACTTTGAATCTTACCATGTTTATCGTTGAATTTGCAGCTATGCCAGAATTGGCTATTATCTGAGATACGTTGACTAGCGAGAGAAGGTCAACAGAACCGCTTCCCTGTATGTTTACCCATCCTGATGAACTTGCATTTACTACATGCGCCTGCACTGCCGAATATGATATCATGAGTGATGTTGTACCATTAGGGACATTAGGCGGGTCCGTAAGGCTGATCACTGCAAGATTTGCATTGCTTCCCAGATTCGCCTGGTTCTGCAGTATCAGGTATGCACCTGCTATTATTATCACCAAGAGCACTATTGCTCCAACGACAGCTCCTTTGTTCATGCTAATCGTTATCTACCTTGCAGTAAACATTTATAAACAGATAACAAATCCTTCTGTTTTTCTTCTGTTGTGCTGCGGTTTTTCCTCTTCAGAATCGGTTTGTACAATAGCTTTAAATACCAGAAAACCGTAACGATAAACAAAGGCAAATAATGCGCACTTTACAGAAGAAGGGGTATATCCGAAAGGATAGGGAGGGGACTAAAGGCCTGCACGGTCTAAGCGTGCAGGCTTCATAAGATACCGATTAGAGTCTTTGCGTTCATATTTCCGCTCTTCCTTCCAGATTGACATTCATCCAACGCATACCGCATGCTTTAAATACCATAAATGAATAAATAATATATGGGATTTTGATGAACAAATTCAAAGCTAGAAAGGATAACACAACTGATGACAGGAGAGAGGATAAAGATACCGATAGACCTAACGCATTGCATAAGAATGCTTCAAGCAGCAGACAGGCAGAACAGAATACTTATAGAAACGCTCAGCCCAAGCAAAAAGAGCCCGAATATAAGCCAAAGCACGGTAAGAAATGGCCAGCGGTGCTTCTTACAGGAGCTGCTTTGCTTGGAGCTTATCAGATAGGGACACACGGCGGATTCGAAAAAACACTTCATCTTGTTGGCACATACTTAGTGCAGAAGACTACGCAGCCTTCTTACAACAAAGTTGCTGCAGAGCCTGAAGCAGCACATTACACTCAGGCTCCTGTACAACATACTGTGGTGGAAGTAATACGGACTCCGAACAGATATGCTGCAGCTCAGCCATCCATACAGGAAACAGCATTGAATATGAAAGACAAGCTGTTGGAGACACGTTTACATATGGTGTATCAATTAGATCAGGAGAAGATGGCTTTCGCACATAAACTGCTGAGAGACAGGTACGCCTTAGCACAGGAGGAAGCGGCACAGCAGGGAGTGGTTAACCGATCTTATGCTGCAGAGAACTACTCTTATGCTGCAGAGAATAATTCTTATGCAGTAGCGAACGGCGTTTATGCCGTTGCGAATACCGTAAATGCATTCAGATACGGATACTGACAATACATTACCTTTTAATTTTCTTATCCTTTTTCTTTTTCTCTTCTAGTAATAAATTGGAGATTGACGAATGTATCCCAATTAATATATACTGAGAGCATGCGATAAGTTGTCCGTGTGGCTATGGATGACGAGATACCATTGGTAATACATGGTTCTACCGGTTCGATAGGGACGCAGACGCTTGACGTTGTTAAAAGACTCTCAGGCAAACGAAACTTCAAAGTATACGGATTGGCATGCAATAGCAACATAGACATTCTTGAGAAGCAGATTCTGGAGTTCAGCCCTGAAAGAGCAGTAGTAGTCAATGATGATAAAGCAAAGGAGCTCAGGATGCGGCTTTCCGGGAAGGGGATTAAGACCACTATACTGTCCGGGGAACAGGAAGCGGTGGATCTTTGCATGAGCATAAGCAACGGATATGTGGTTATAGCGACTGCAGGATTTGCAGGACTTGCACCGACACTTGCAGCTATTGAAGCAGGAAATACTGTGCCGGTAGCAAACAAGGAGGCCTTCCTGACTGCAGGCAGGCTGATAACGGAAGCTGCAAAGAGGCATAATGTAGAGATACTGCCGATAGACAGCGAACCGAATGCGATATGGCAGACATTGGAGCCTGAGATATATGCTTCGGAAGACAGGCACAGTGCGATATGGCATCTGCACAGAGGCGCAAAGAACAACATAGGCCATTTCATACTCACCTGTTCAGGGGGTCCTTTCCGAGAGTGGAAGAAGGATGAACTTGACAAGGCTACTGTGCAGCAGGCTTTGAAGCATCCTACATGGGACATGGGCAGGCTGATAACGATACGTTCTGCAACGCTCATGAACAAGGGGATGGAAGTAATAGAGATAGCATCTATATTCGGGGTTGATGTTGATAAAGTAAGGATAGTAGTGCATCCTCAGAGTATAGTCCATTCTGGCGTCCAGTTGATAGACGGAAGCCAAAAGGTACAGCAGGGACCTCACGATATGAGATATCCGATAGCGTATGCGCTTACCTATCCATACAGGATAGACACGGGACTGAAGAGGCTTGAGCTCTCAAAGATAGGGAGGTTTGATTTTGAAGAGCCTGATATTGAGCGCTTCCCAAGTATAGCCCTTGCATACAGGGCAGGGAGGCTTGGCGGGAGCGCGCCTGCCGTACTGAATGGTGCGGACGAAACAGCTGTGGAGCTCTTCTGCAATGGGAGAATAAGGTTTACAGATATGCCAAAGCTGATAGAGAGCGCACTAGATTCCCATTCTGTCAATAAGGAGCCTACACTAGAACAGATAATAGAGGCAGACTCATGGGCAAGAAAGTATGTGACGCATAATTACAATGAGGTTCTCTCCAAAAGTGCAGTTAATGAATAAAAGATGACGCACGGATAATTACAGAAGGTACACGGTACTGTCTAATAATATTTCGTCATATGCCATTAACAGGTATTCTATTATAAATAATTCGGTAGCCGCATATAGTTATAAATCTGTGAGGGATAATCAGTCGTAATACAGCCAGAAATAATAAGGGAGTAAGATGAGTGTTGAAAAGGTAATTTTGATAGAACCAAGAGGATTCTGTGCAGGAGTGGAGCGTGCAGTAGATACTGTGGAAGAAGCGATTGCGAACTTCGGTGCACCAATATATGTGAAGCACGAGATAGTGCATAACAAGACGGTGTGCGATGCACTGCGTAAGAAAGGGGCGATATTCGTAGAGGAGATATCTGAGATACCTGAAGGGAGCATCTGCGTCTTCTCTGCGCACGGAATAGCGCCGAAGATAAGGGAGGAGGCAAGAGCGAGGAAGCTCTCTACCATAGATGCCACATGCCCTCTTGTATCGAAGATACATATTGAAGTAGGAAGGTTTGCAAAGGAAGGCCTTGAGATATTGTACATAGGACACAGGAATCATCCTGAAGCTATGGGCGTGATGGGGATAAGACCAGACATAACACAGATAGTTGAGACGCCTGAAGAGGTCAAGGATATAAAAGTGAAGGATCCTTCGAAGCTTGCATATCTGACACAGACTACACTCTCTGTAGACGAGTGTATGGGAGTCATAGATGCACTTAAGAAGAGATTCCCGCAGCTCAAGGCTCCGCCATCTTCTGACATATGCTATGCAACTACAAACAGGCAGGGAGCTATAAAACAGGCTGCAAGCAGGTGTGATGTTGTATTTGTTCTTGGCAGCAAGAACTCTTCAAACTCAAACAGGTTAGCTGATACAGCAAAGGCGCTTGGAGTCGATGCGTATCTTATAGACAGCGTAAGTGAGCTTAAGGAGGAGTGGGTTGAAGGCAAGAAGACAGTGGGGATTTCTGCAGGGGCAAGCGCTCCCGAATATCTTGTCCAGGAGCTTGCACAGTACTTCAAGGATCGTGGCGCTACGGTAGAGAGCGTGCAAGCGATAAAGGAGAATATGAAATTCACCATGCCTTACGAACTCAACAGACCTCTTTCAAGGAGTATGTGAGCATATGGCAACAATAAGCATGAAAAAAGATACAGACTGGAGACCAAGGAGAAAGAGCTTGCAGGTAAGAGTAAGGGACATGTATATAGGGTCAGAGCACCCTGTTGCGATACAGAGCATGACCAATACCGATACAGGAGACGTAACGGCAACAGTGGCACAGATAATAGAGCTGCATAAGGCAGGTTCGGAGCTCGTCAGGTTCACCGTACAGAATCTGAGGATGGCACGCGCAGTAACAGACATAAGGAAGGCGCTTGACGATCTCGGTTACAACATACCGTTGATAGGCGACTTCCATTACAACGGGCATCAGCTGCTCAGGGAGGTTCCTTCGTGTGCAGATGCTCTTGACAAGTACAGGATAAACCCTGGGAATGTAGGCTTCGGGGAGAAGCATGACGATAACTTCAAGGCGATACTCGATGTTGCAAAGGATCATGACAAACCTGTAAGAATAGGCGTTAACTGGGGGTCGCTTGACCCAACAGTGCTTACTAAGATGATGGATGACAATACAAAGGCAGCTGTGCAGAAGAGCGCAGATGACATAATGGTCGGAGCTGTCGTCGAGAGTGCTGTACAGTCGGTCAATAAGGCCATAGAGTATGGAATGGAGCCTAACAAGATAATAGTCAGCACCAAGATTTCAGAAGTTTCAAAGATGGTAAAGGCATATGAGATGCTTTCCTCGAGGATAGAACAGCCACTTCATCTTGGGCTAACTGAAGCAGGAATAGGGAGCAAGGGAGTTGCAGCGTCATCGGCAGCACTGTCATTGCTACTTACACAGGGAATAGGGGACACGATAAGAGTATCGCTTACGCCGACTCCTGGATCGAGCAGGGCTGAAGAGGTAAAAGTATGCAGGCAGATTCTTCAGTCGCTTGACATAAGGCACTTTTCGCCTTTGGTAACGAGCTGCCCGGGATGCGGAAGGACGACATCTACAACCTTCCAGGAGATGGCAGAGGATCTTACAGGATATCTGCAGGAGCGCATGCCTGAATGGAAGAGCTCCGGATATGACGGCGTAGAGGAGATGAAGGTTGCAGTCATGGGCTGCGTTGTAAACGGACCAGGAGAGTCAAGAATGGCCCAGATAGGCATATCACTCCCTGGCAGCGGAGAGAATCCTTCATGCCTCATATATGAAGACGGCAAGCAGGTTGCCGCAGTAAAGGCTGATATTGCAACTGAGGAATTCAAGAAGCACCTTGAGAAATATGTAGAGTCGCACTACTCCAAGAAAGCAAAACTAAGCCAGCAGGCTGCCAACGGCTAATGCCCTGTCAGTATCTTCTTGGCTCCTGAATACACTTTCTTGGTGCTGTCGCGCATTTCCGGGTAGCTCTTCAGCACCTCTTTGGTTATATCAAGTGGTGTGCCCTTCTTCTCGGCGCTGTCCACATATGAGCTTACCATCTTAGATACAGATACTTTTGGAGCTTCTTTGAAGAGTTCGCCGCTCCTGAAAGCGTTTAGTATGGCTTCAGGTATACCTTTTGTTATTGGAGGAGCTATGCTGAGGAGCCTGAGGGACTCTTCTGCCGTCTCCTTGTCTCCGTTGTTCTGTTCGATTACCGCCGCAGCCGTCTCGGCAAATATTGGAAATATGGAATAGAAGATTGAATTGTGTGCTGCCTTTAGCCTGTGACCGCTTCCGCTCTCTCCGACATATCCGCATCTCTCCCTTCCTCCTGCAACTTCCTGTAATATCTCCTTGACTTTATCAAATGTCTCCTTATCTCCGCCTGCCATTATCGCCACTCCTTTCAGAACATCGTCCGGGCCTCCTGCAACACCGACGTCAAGATACTCTATGCCTTTACCACGCAGCTTATTGTAGTTTGATACAGAGTCTGCAGAATCGGAATTTGATCCGTCTATTATTACGCTTCCTTTGTTCAGAATTGACGACAACTCTGAGAGCATGCTGTTTGTAGGTTCGCCTCCGGGCAGCATCATCCATACGATCGCATCCTTTCCTTTCTGCTGGAGCTTTTCTGCGAATTCGTCCATGCTGCTTGTGCACGTCACCTCTTCACTGTCATTAAAATGCGCGTATTTATCGACACTCCTGTTATACACAGTAAGAGCATATCCATTCCTTAGCAGTACCTTTGATATGTTAAGTCCCATACTGCCTAATCCCACTATTCCTATCTCCTTCTCATCATTACCCATAGTCATCAGCATTCTGATTCTCTTCCCTTCTGAAGTACTGCCTGCTTGATTTTCTTTCATTTTGCAATACTGTCTACTCCCTCAGCAGAGAGCGCTCTTCACTATTATCCTTTATCACAGTTATGGTGAATCCGCGTTCTCTTGGCGCCTGATTGTCGTCGAAATCAAAGGCCATTATCCTGCGCTCACCAACGTTTACCTTTCCATCTTTCACAGGCACAAGAACCGTCGTGCCCATAAGAAGGCTCTGTATGTGGCTATGTCCGTTTCCGTCATTAACGTTCAGGTGGTGCCGATATGGAACGCGCAGGTTAGGGTCAAGGTCATTTGGCGCAACTGTATTCAGAAGGTGTATCATATTGTCAACATTCTCAGGCTTCATCAGCGCAGTACCTATTGTGGTATGCATTCCGAACACTACCGCTACCCCGTTCTTTACTCCAAGTCCTTCTACAACCTTCTCCACATCCTCTGTTATGTCCTTGGCTGCCGTGGGCGAACCGTTCCTGATCTTCTTCCTCATCAGGACATGATTTGTAGATTCGAATATCGTAACATAGAAACGCATAGACTCTTCAGGATGTTCGACTGCAGCAGGATCTATGTAGTTCAGCTTCTGCCACGTACCTACCTCTATCTTCCTGCCGTTGAATGGTATGACCTGTGAGTGCTTCCTTGCCAATAGGCCGGTCGGCTCAAGATCGCCCAATATTATCCTCTGAAGATCCTCCTTATGTCCAGGCTCAGATTCTATGAACGCAAGTCCGGTATTCGCAGCAACAGCAGTAACCATTGCCAATCCCGTATCAAGAGGCTGTTCCTTTCTTTTTATTACCCCGTCAGGAACAGATCCTACGTCCTGCACTACAGGATCTGCTATAAATCGCATCTTCCCGCTTATTCTTTCCAGTTCCTCTTTTGGCATATACGGTGCTATCGCATCTATAGTCTCTTTGGATGGAACGCCATACTGTAGAGGCCTGCTCTGATCAACTACTGTGCGGTATACCGGTATCACCATATCCCTTATTACCTCAATACCAGTACGCTCCCTTTCCTGTAGTGTATGGAGCATTTCTAGCAGATGCTTGCCCTCTGCCCGTGTGCCGTTGCCATTGTGCTTCCCGTTGTGTCCGTTGCCATTTCCGTTTCTCATAGCTTCCTGTATAGCCTGCTGCGGCGATGATGAAAAGAGAGCGCGCATATTGACAGCTACAGTGCTGTCACCGGTCTTCAGATGATTTGCCATTGTACCAACAAAGGATTAAGATGAGAGGGTTGGTATTTTAAATACCCCTGCATGTTCGCCCTTTGCCGAAACCATGCACGACAGATATTTAATAGGTACCGTTTCTCTTCATGCTGGAGTATACTGATGTGTCCTCGGAGATATGCCTAAAAATCAATGATTTTGTAGCTGTTCGTCGCACATGGTAGATATGTTTATAAATAAGAAACGGCGTAATCTTACACTATTGCTTTGAATAAGTCTAATGGTGAGATTTTATGAGCCGTATAAAGAGAATAAACCAGTATGGAGTAAGCGATGATGAACTTGGACTGGAGGTAGCCGGGATAGAATATGAAATTACTGCCGAGGCATTTGGACCACTGTTTCGTTCTGTTAATAGGCAAATAGCCAATCCTCCCAGAGTACTTGCAAGAAAGGGGAAGAGTTTGCCTTCTAAGGCACAGAAGAATATCCCTAAAGAATATAAGTTCTAGTTTTGTTGATGTCTAACCTTTGTTGATGTTATGGGTATGGTCGTATCAAATGATCAGAAAAGGGCAAAAGCTGCAAGCATTGAATTCGTCAGATTCACTGCCGAAGATATATTGAAACAGTACAACAGAGTTACGGAAAAGGAGAGTCAGTTGCCCAGAATAATAACCCTGAGCGGAATTTCCATGGGAGAGAATGTGCATTCTGTAGAGGAAAGATTCGAGTGCCTTGAGATGTTGAGGAAAGAGTGCGACGGAAAGTATATGTATCATGTTAACTGTGGAGGGAAGCTCTTCATAAACGACTTCAATGAAGAAGGCAGAGTCAGAGAGATAATAAGCCATGAGCTCGTGCATCATGTAAGGAATACTACAGGGGCTTCTAATGAAAGCGATTATTCAGGTTCTGCCGAAAACACAAACTCTAAAGCGATATGGTCTTTAGAAGAGGGCTGTGCTACGTTCATACAAGGGGCTTTGGCAGCGGCGAAGGACAGCAGTCCCAAAGGCATAGTGAAGTCGGTATTCGAGCTCATAAACCCTTATGAGACAGCCATTCTTCCTGTAATGTTTACCCTTATTGGAAATTATGCTAAGTCATCGCCTTATGAAAAGGAGATGAGCAATGAAAAGTTGTCAACGATAATAGACCTGTTCAGAGACAGTTCCATAGAAAGAACCGATGTCCTTAGAAAGAGTGTGTATTTGGCCGGGACTAATTTTGCCACAGCGATATTTACGGCTAATGATTTTGATCTGGAGAGAACAGAGAGGAAACTTCTTACATATACATACAGAGAGTTGAAAGAGGAACTTATGAGTGCTGCACGAAAACCAGAATTAGCCAAGACAATCAGCAACGTCCTTAGACAGCCCTGAAGAATCCGTATTTTACTAACTTCTGTTTAACCTTCTTGCGCTCTTGTATGAGCCCAGTATCTTGACGAAGGTTGCATCCTTTCGTAGCTCTTTTATTGCAGCGCTTAATTTTTTGTCCTTGATGCTTCCTTCACAGTCTATATAAAAGTTATACTCCCAAGGCCTTCCGATTATCGGACGGGATTCTATGTAAAGAAGGTTTATCCCATTCTTTGCAAAGCAGTTTAGTGCATGAAAGAGAGAACCCGCCCTGTGTCTGCTGCCGAAAGCTATCGATGTCTTGTTCCACTCTGTTGTCTTGCTCTTCTTTGCCATTACTATAAATCTTGTAAAGTTCCTTTTATTCGATTGTATCGATTTGGCAAGAACCTTCATCTTATAGACAGAGGCTGCCATGCTGCTCGCAACTGCAGCTGAATCTTTTAGCTTTTTTTCCTTTATCATCTTTACACTCCCGGCAGTATCATAGAAAGGTATGGAATTGAAGCCATGTTTCTCTATGTAACTGCGGCACTGTCCAAGTGCCTGTGGATGTGAATATACGGTTCTTATGTCCTTCATGCCAATTCCGGGATTTGCTATGAGGCAGTGATCTATCTTTACAACTTCCTCTCCAACTATGGTCAGATCGGATTCCAGCAACAGGTCATACGTCTGAGTTACAGGCCCTTCTGTTGAGTTTTCTATCGGCACTATCCCGTATGCTGTGCCATTCTTGACTGCATCAAATATCTCGGGGAGGAATCTGTACCCTTGAAAAACATAGGAATTACCAAAATGTTTAATAGCAGCCTGCTCGCTGTACGAGCCCTCTTCTCCGTAATATGCTATCTTAAGTCTGCCTGCCATCAGCATCAATAGTAAGTAGCCTTGCAACAAACCTATAAAAAGGCAGTATCCGAAGGCATTAGCCTTTGCACGTATGGCACCATGCAGGTTTATATATGAATAATTTGTTCATTTTTGTTGTAAATAATTAGTTGATTAGATGCAGGAATCGGTAAGAGCAAAGTACAGGCCTGTTACATATCCTACAGCGCAGGTCAGTAAGGAGAGCTTCATTATAGAGAGCTACGACAAAAGCGTTAGGATAAAGGAGATACATGGCGGAATAACCCCGGGTTCACATCTGATTAAGGGATATGTTGAGAGTGAGGAGCACGGAGGCACATACTTCGGGGTGAAGATGAGGCTGTCAAAAGGCAATGACATAGCTGAGAGCAGATGCACCTGCACCTCTGCACACTTCTACGGAAACCCATGCTCGCATGCGCTTACGATGAGGAACGTCTATGTCAAGCACAAGAAGGAGCTGAAGAAAGAAGTGAGGAAGTAATTGATTTTTAATGATGGTATTATGGAAACAAAGAGCATAGGAAGAGTAGCATTGAGAGGAGATGAGATAAATGAAATGAAGAGAGGAGTAAACGAAGAGTATCGCAGAAAGCATTCCTTGACAGGCGTAGAAGCCTTTGAGCTTGCAAAGATGGTCAGCACATGGCAGTACTATGGACCTGATCCTAAGAAGGCAGAGCAGGTAGGCAGCTATTCAGGCAATGTATGCGTAGAGGGCATAGATGTTGCAGTAAAGCTGATGAAAGAACGCTGTGTTGGAGAGTTTGGAGGTATCGAGCACATGTACTCCGTTACCGTATCTACTGATGAATTTACTGGAACTGACAGAGGGTATAATGTCAGACCGATGATAAGAGAGCTATATGAACAGCTTGACGCAGAGCATAATGCGCTTCTGAAGGAATTGAGAAGAGGCATAGAGCCTGACACGGATAACAATGCAGTAAAGTATGCACGTACAATAAAGGGCTATCTGAAATCGGATAATTAAGAGTAGTCCTTTTAATTAATATGCTTTAATCTAGTTAGGATTTTTGAACGTGATATAATGGAGACAAAAAGAATAGGAAGAGTAGCATTGAGAGAAGAGGAGATAGCCACAGTTAAAAGAGAGGTAAGCGAAGAGTATCGCGAAAGGCATTCCTTGACAGGCGTAGAGGCATTTAAGCTTGCAAAGATGGTCAGCACATGGCAGTACGATGCGCCTGATCCTAAGACAGATCAGTTAGGCAGCTATTCAGGCAGTGTACGGGTAGAAGGCATAGATGTTGCAGTAAAGTTGATGAAAAAATACTATGAGGGACATTTTGATAGCTGGTATAGATACTCCGTTACTGTATCTACTGATGAATTTACTGTAACTGACAGCGATCATAGTGCGATGATAAAGGAGATATATGAACAGCTTGACGAAGAGCATAATGAGCTTCTGAAGGAATTGAGAAGAAGCGCAGAGCCTGACACGGATAACAATGCAGTAAAGTATGCACGTACAATAAAGGGCTATCTGAATTCAGATAATAAAGAGTAGTCCATTTAAGGAATATGCTTTAATCTATTAGGAGTTATTTTAACGTGATATAATGGAGACAAAAAGAATAGGAAGAGTAGCATTGAGAGAAGAGGAGATAGCCACGGTTAAAAGAGAGGTAAGCGAAGAGTATCGCGAAATGCATTCCTTGACAGGCGTAGAGGCATTTAAGCTTGCAAAGATGGTCAGCACATGGCAGTACGATGCGCCTGATCCTAAGACAGATCAGTTAGGCAGCTATTCAGGCAGTGTACGGGTAGAAGGCATAGATGTTGCAGTAAAGTTGATGAAAAAATACTATGAGGGACATTTTGATAGCTGGTATAGATACTCCGTTACTGTATCTACTGATGAATTTACTGTAACTGACAGCGATCATAGTGCGATGATAAAGGAGATATATGAACAGCTTGACGAAGAGCATAATGAGCTTCTGAAGGAATTGAGAAGAAGCGCAGAGCCTGACACGGATAACAACGCAGTAAAGTATACACGTACAATAAAAGGCTACCTGAATTCAGATAATAAAGAGTAGTCCATTTAAGGAATATGCTTTAATCTATTAGGAGTTATTTTAACGTGATATAATGGAGACAAAACAAAAGAGCAGCGAGAGAAATACAGGAGCAGCGCATAAGGAATGGAATAAGAGAGTAGATACATTCAAGAACGCTGTGAGAGGCGCAGTGGTAGGAGCGGTTGTTGCAGTATCTGCAGCAGGATGCGCAACATACCAGCAGAATGGCCAGTTAGTTGGAGGAGTCCTAGGAGGAGTGATTGGAAGCCAGATAGGACAGGGAGAAGGAAGGGCTGCAGCCACTATAATAGGAACGCTTGCAGGAGCTTACATAGGTGGTTCCATAGGCAGGAGCATGGACAGGCAGGACCAGATAAATGCATATAATGCAATAACTGAAAACCCTGTAGGCAGGACGACTGTCTGGACAAACCCATATGGAAACAGGTATAGCGTAACCCCTACACAGCAGTATGTACCGCAGAATGGACAGGCAGCTGGGCAGGTATGCAGAAGCTATGTCACGACAGGTTTCATAGGCGGGCAGGCACAGACGATAAAAGGAGTTGCGTGCCAACAGCCTGATGGCAGCTGGAAGATAGAGTAGACAGTTATGGGCAGGTGCCAGGCATCTGCCCTTTCTTTTTATTTATTGCAGTTAGCAGTCGGCAGATGATCCTGCATCTTGTAAATATCCATTTAGTCGTTTGTCGTTCACCAAAAAATCTTTATCAATGGTAAAAACCACAAGTTGTATGTGGTATAATGAAAACAATGGCAAGAGTTACTGATTCTACAACTGTAGGTGAGCAGAAAGCGAGATCAAGTACGTTTAAAGAAGCTGTCAGAAAGGTGGCAGTAGTAGGAGCAGCATTGGCAGCTACCGCTTCAGTATCAGGCTGTGTGCCTTTTTACGGACAGGTAGGCATGGTTGGAGGATATACTGACGGGCAGATAGTTTATAGTGAGACAAACCCATACAGCTATCCGAATGGAGGATGGTATTACAATTATGGAGGGGTTTTACCATATTATAATCCTGGAGCAATACCTGGTTACGGGTATAGCTACGATTATACAGTACCTAACTATAGTTACACCGTACCTGATTATGACTATGGAGGAAGAATATTGAACTATGGTTATAGAGCACCGGATTATGATTATGACAGAGGCTATGGAGATATGCCATATAGATATTATGGAGATAGGGACGGAGGCCGTATCTGGATGGGACACCGTAGATGAAGGTATAAAAAGGGATAATAGGATCAGGATATTGGTAGCTTAATATAAGCTGGAGATGGATCCAGTTCTGGCAGGAGTTTTATCTTCTGTCTTTTCATCTTATTATTGCAAATATGAATTGTAGCACTTTTGCATAGCAGTAGTATTCTAATATTATATTAGTATTTCTCATATATTATTAGTAATTATATAACGTGCTTTTATTTGAGTTTAAAGAACATGTCGCTCCTACCTGGTTTTTATTTGATGTACTGATAATCATTTCTTAAAACGCAATTCTGCGCAAAATTTGTCGTCGGAGATTTGGGCATGGTTCTTCCTTGTAAAATCCCGGCCTTTACAAGCCTGTTTATCAAAATTCCATATTATTGATAACTTTAATGTATCTTCCATAGATCTGGCAGAAAAATACAAGCACGAGGAAAAGCATTATTTTTATCCTGTTTTTTACAATAATATGGATGGCTTCACAGAAAGCCCTTATTTTCCATAAATCTGAAATACATGACTTTAAGCTGTTGTTGATTTGTACCAGTATTTTGGAAATCAATTGTTTAATACATATATACTATTATAATTCAATAATATGGAAAGAAAAGGCATTAATTCCTGATCAGTATAAGTAATCTAACATTTATTTAGAATAGCTAAAATATTATTAGTATCACTCTAAATACCTGCGTGCCTTGATCAGAACCATCTCGCTATCATCTTTTACATATGCAAAATGATGCTTCTTCAGCTCAGGATCCAGATCAAGCCTTTTTACGGACTTTGTCTTTGGATCTATGCGGACAATCTGGGTCATATCGTCAAAATCGTCAGCTGATACTTTTAGGTATGCGTCCGGATCCCCATCAGTATACGGAAGATGGCATCCGAACATCAGATAACTATCCCCTGGAATAAGCAGTGCGCGTCTTTGTGAAGGGAGTTTGGCAAATTTAGCAATATCAGTTATATGTGTGAAGGAACCGTTGTTTTGTATCTCATGATAGCCATATCTCCCACCTAGTCCTTTTATTGATGTCCGCACCGCCCCTTTCTCGTGCAACTCATTAGCAAAGACCAGACCAAAATTATCTTGGAGAAAGTCGCCATACACATACATTAATGCAATTTCTGCAGGAGTAGCCTCCCTGCATCCCTTTCTCATAGCACCCTTAAGCTCTGCTGGGGTTACTTTATCATCAGATATGAATACCGGCTTTATCTCTTTCGTATACTCCTTTATTATGGTAATACTACCACCAATATTTATCAAGAATATCCAATATATTGTTAGAATTATAGATATCTTCTTGTTACAGACTTTAGAGTATTAATAAATGCCTTACCCCTTGACATTTGTTCACCGTATATAACCGGGTCAAGGTCTGACCTTCTTGCTAGCGCTATGCTGAGGTCATCAGGGTGGAAAGGAGTTGTATACACTATAAGGCCCCTCTTAGGATCTGCATCTATGTATAAACCGCCAATTCTTCCGCACAAGTGAAATGATCTCTTCTCTGTAGGTAGGTTGTAGAAAGTATATTTATCTACAGGTCTGAATATCCCATTTGCGTGTGTTCCGACTCTGGTCCTATGATTTTCAAGTATCTCGAAGTAACCCTCGCTTGTTCTGCTCTTGCCTTGTATCATGGTAGTGGAATTCATAAAGAGGTCTGTTCTGAAGTCATCATTAAACAGAAAGGACATTGCAGCAAGCTTCAGAGTCACATGTACATATTCCTCAGGTATCTCAAGCTTTACAGGAGTCAGCCTTCGCGCCATAGTATCTCCGTATGAGCCTTTGCCATCTTCAAGAGCATCCTCTCTTATTAATCTCTTGAAAATTATCGGCACCTGTGACAGTGGATGCTGTGCTGCCTTTATTTCCTGTATCATTTTTTGCATTGTCTGCATATTATCACTGTTTATCCTTAAACGCAAGTAAATCATTTATTACTAATATATATTTAGAACTTCTAATATAGTATTGGATTCCTCTTAAGAGATACGAATAACTGCTCCTTTGTCTTTTCTGCATGCCCGCATTCTGGATTACGGGATATTGAGTGTGCAGTTACTGAATATGAACGAATCTCGCATGTTGTTATATCACGCGCACGTACACTGTTGGCAGATATGCTGCATGCTGAGATGTCAAGGGCAGATATTGATCTTGCTGAGATATTGGCATCGGAATGCATGTTACCTGTGACTGTTAACTTGCTTACAGACACATTTCCAGATACACGTAAATCACCGTTTACTTCTAAGTTGAATCTTGAACCGCACGTGCCAGATACACTTCCTTCTACTACCAGATTGCCATGGTACGACATATCTCCTTCTAGTACAAGATTGCCTTTTATTACGGTCTCTTGCACCTTCTGTTTATCCGTTCTCATTATTTTCATACAATTAACCTCTTTTTCCCTTGTAAAGGATGTTTTTGATATCTATATCCTCATTAGATACGAATGGGGGAGGAGCATTTTCAAACTGCGGATACGCATGCCTGTACCATACCTTCCTGTGGGCGTGGCATATCAGATTGTAGAATATGTCCTTTTCTGTGATTATGCTGTCCTTTGCCTCGGCATTCCTTATGCTTATATCTTTCACTGCGCTCACATAATCTACAAGCAGATCCTTTGCAGATATACTGGCAAGGGATATCAGAATGCGGGCAGTGATATCTCCTTCTGCCTTTACTCTCTTAGCGCATATCTCATCTGCAGAGATATTTGCAGCAGATATATTGTTACAGTACAGCTCCCTTACTGCAGATACATTGTTGCAACGGAGATTCTGAACGTCTATGGATCTTGCCCTCACGTTTCCAGACAGTTTAAGGTCTCCGATTATTATGTCCTGTGCAGAAAGATCTCCATCGAGAATAGTCAGGTTATATCCTCTTCCCCTGTATCCTGTTATATTCCCCTGTACAATGACGCTTCCAGGATATCTAGTACTTCTATAAAGTACAAGGTCACCAGGTATGACTACTGTGCCTTTCCTTTCCGCACAGATTGCTTCGTCTGCAGTACTGCTCTTTGAGAGTATCATCTAATCAGTAGGGGTTTATTTGCCATCTTCCTGATGCCTTCTTCGCAGAAAACGAAGTGTTTCTTGAGACAGTGCTACCTTAATTCTAGATATTGGTACTTGATTAAAGCCAGTATCATGAGAAGTATCTATGACTGTTGTGCCGAAAGGCGTCTTCCCTGCACTTGTATCTATTGAACCGAGGTTCAATTTATCTCTGAAGGCAGCAACAAATGCATCTATGCCTGCAGCTATGGCCTCATCTGCTTCTGCTTTTGCAGCTTTATTTCCTCTCCATATTTCAACTAATTTCATATTGTTCATCTCTTATGATTGTTAAACACACGCGGTCTTTACGACGCATTTTCTCTAGCTAGTCTTATTTTGTCTGGTCGTCAGTTGATTAAAGAATGCATAAAGACTGATGGAAGAAGATAGGTTTTTGTGATATTTAAAAGTATCTAAGAGCATTCGTCTTGCTGTAAATATTTCAGAATCTAGAAAGTAGCCTTCCTAAGGAAGGGCTTGGACATGCCTCCTCTTCTCAGGTCCGTCGGATCTGTGTCCTCCTTTTCTATACGTTGTTCTGAAGAGAATCTGCCCTGCTGATCAAGAACCGTGACCTTCTGGTTTTTCTGTGTTGAATCTGCTTCTGCCTGTTTACTCTCAGAGGTTATTTCTTTGGTTTTGTGCATAAATACACACTCGATAGATGCAATAGACCATATTTAAATATGACTGCCACAACGTTTTTTGTCTAACTTGCTACAAGGATTATATATACAACATGTATAACCTGTTCAGAGGGTTGGGAAGGTCATTACTAATTATGTTAGACTCTCTGCCTTTACATTATGCGGACTGTAATTATCTATTCTTCGGAATATGCAGATAATCTCTGTTTATATTTCTTTACTAATGAAAAGATGAAACATGGCCACACGCAAAGGAAATAAGACTGATGGATTCAGGTTTTATCTGCCTAAAGATGCATGGATAATAACGCTTACCTCTGCAATATGGGGAATCGGCAGCTTCATGTATTCACCATTCCAGTCTATATTCTTCAAGGCGCTAGGAATGCCTCTGCTGTACATTGCAGTAATGGCAGCGATAAGCTCCGTCGTGACTGCAATTGCACTTGTTCTGGGAGGGTATCTTGCTGACGTATTTGGAAGGAGAAAGGTCATAGTTATATTCAGTACTGTAGCTGCAGGAAGCGCCTTCCTTTATCTCTTCATAAACACCTGGCAGTTTATACTCGTTCCTGTCATAATAGGATCAATCTGTAGCATATACACGCCTGCATTCAACTCTGTGCTGACTGAATCGATGAGGCAGGATATGCGCCCTTCGGGATTTGCGTCCTTTGCAATACTCAATACCCTTCCTGCAGTATTTGCACCAGTTATAGGCGGTCTGCTGATGGTTAACTATGGAGATATAAACGGATTGAAGATAGCATTCTTTGCAAGCGGTATTCTAGGATTGACAGCGATGTTCTACCGCTCGGTAAAGCTTGGTGAGACATATAAGCCCAAGCCCCGGCTTAAGGAGCCTTTCCTGAAGAACTTCAGGAGTATGATAAGCGATTATGCTTACACTATCAAAAAGGCAAACAGCGATGCGAAGAAGCTGCTCTGGTATACCGTAACTTCTAGCATAGCTGCAAGCTTTACTACCATCTTCGTATCAATATATCTTGTAAAGCAGCTGAGCCTGTCTCCAATAACCTACGGATTGCTAAGCGGAATTACAGGTCTTGCAACCGTAATTGTCCTGATTCCTTCAGTTAGGATAATAAAACGCGCAGGGCTGAAGAAGGCAACCATACTTGCAGCCCTCTTCTCTCCGCTGTCAATGTTCATCTTTGTATCCTCAAACGGCATGAATGATCTACTGGCCTGGAGCGTTACAGGTGGTGTGGGCGGTGCGATAGCACAGCCATCCATGTCAACTCTTGAAGGCAATCTCTCTGAAAAGGAGCAGCGCGGGAAGCTGATGGCTCTGTTCAGCGTAATGCCACTTATTGCTGCCTTCCCTGCACAGATATTCTCCGGTTATCTATATGCAAATGTATCATATCTCTCTACATTCATTCTTGCAATACCATTCTATGTAATATCGGTACTGATACTCATGAGCCTGAACATAAAATGACATGAAGCATTTTCTCCGTATTACTAATGTTTTTAAATGTTTCTTATTATATTAATCCGTGGCCGGCATAGTTAATGTCTTCAAAGAGAGCATGGATATTGCAAAGAAGAACTATCTTAAGCTTCTTGGACTGTACGTACTCATTCTTATCGCATACGCAATATTAGGAGTTATTGTACTTTTTTCTGTATTTGGTGCTGCTTTAGGAGCAGTTCCCTCTCTTTCATTTATACCTGTACTTATCATAATATCCATCATAGCGCTTCTGATAAGCCCGATATTTTATGGGATGTATTATTCACTTGCAATACAGGGAATGCAAAAGAATAGTAATACAGATTTAGGTAAGGCATTTGATGATTCCAAAAGAGTTTACAGAAAGATACTGTGGACAGCCATAATACAGGCAGTGGTAATTGTAATTGTATTAGGCATAATTATAGGCGTATCTATAGTATCATTAGGTGGAGTTCAGCAGGCCATATCAAGTATATACGGTTCCCCAGGGGTTTCAAATTCAGGATCTTCCATTTTACCCCTGGTTATAACTGCAATTGTAGTTTTTGTGGTTTCAGTAATATTGGGAGATTTGTTCTTTATAGCTGTTCCACTAGCAATGCTTGATGGGAGCAGTGGAATCACAGCAGTAAAGAAGAGCTTTGGAGTTGCAAGGAAATATTTCTGGAGCATAATAGGCTTATTGATACTTTCAATAATAGCGTACATAATAGTGTATGTAATAACTTTGATTTTCTCAGTTATATTCTCTTTAGTAAATCCAGTACTGGGAAGTATCGTTTCGTTAATACTCACAGTACTGCTGGACTCTTTTGTAGCAGGTGTAGTCATCTTCCTGCCCGTAGTCTTCTACAAGAGATTTGTTAAATCCTGAAGCTATCTATTATCCAACTGTCTAGGTATTTTTACCTCTTCAGCAATGCTCTTCAGCTTCTCCGGATTACATTGCTTTTAAATGTTTCTTATTATATTAATCCGTGGCCAGTATAATTAATGTCTTCAGAGAGAGCATGTATATTGCAAAGAAGAACTATCTTAAGCTTCTTGGATTGTACGTACTCATTCTCGTTATATTTGTAGTATTGGGAATTCTCTTAGTTCTCCTTACGGCAGGCGCAGTTCTAGGAGCAGTTTCTGGCATTACTTCACCTGTGGCAGCTATACCGATAGTTTTAGTAGTATTTATAATAGCGATTCTGATAAGCCCGATATGGAATGGGGTATACTATTCGCTTGCAATACAGGGAATGAAAAGGAATAGTAAGACAACTCTGGATAAGGCATTCAAGGATTCAGAAAGAGTTTACAGAAAGATGCTATGGACATCAGTAATACAGACAGTTGCGATTGTGATTGTATTAGGCATAATCATAACGCCTGATTTGCTGTATATCTTATCAAACAGAGCTGGTTCTGGAGTAATCTCACATCCGTTGCTTTTCCTGTCAACCTTGGGCATAACTGCACTCGTATTTATCGTGGTTGCAGCTATATTAGGAAATCTGTTCTTTATGGCTGTGCCTCTCGCAATGCTTGATGGAAGCAGCGGAATCACAGCAGTAAAGAAGAGCTTTGGAGTTGCAAGGAAATATTTCTGGAGCATAATAGGATTACTGATACTTTCAGGAATAGCGTATGTAGTGGCGTATGCAATAACTGAGATTTTTTCAATTGGATTCTCTGTAGTAAATCCAATACTCGGAGGCATCGTCTCAATCATACTTACAGTACTGCTAGAATCTTTTGTAGTAGGTGTCGTTGGCTTCCTGCCCGTAGTCTTCTACAAGAGATTTGTTAAATCCTGAGGCTATCTATTATCCCCGCTGCCTGATATCTTTCCCCTCTCTTGCCTGCTCTTAAGTTTCTCCAGATTATGCAGTGCAACATCCTCGAAATCTATTCCAAGCTCTGTTGAGAGTTGTGCTAGGTACCAGAGTATGTCTCCTATCTCCCCCTTAAGATTCTCCCTGTCAATCTCATGGTTATCCCTTGCGATCTTCTTTATCTTGTTAAGAAGCTCTCCTACCTCTCCCGCCAATCCTATTGAAGGGTAGAAGAATGCACCATCAAGGTTCTTAGGGTAGACTGCCGTCTTGTTAGCTTCGCGTTGATACTCTTCGAAATCCATTTGACCACTACTTTGCATTTTAAGGAGAGATATTTATAAATATGCATAAAGAATATCTAGTGTCGAATTTTAGATGATTCTTATGAAAAAGTTCAAGAGCACCGATGAAATAAAGATTCCGGATAAGCTCATAGACCAGATAATAGGACAGGAAAAGGCTACTGCGATAATAAAAAAGGCAGCAAAACAGCACAGGAATGTGCTTCTGATAGGCTCTCCTGGAACGGGAAAGACGCTGCTGGCACAGGCCATGGCAGAACTTCTTCCCGCAGCAGACCTTGAGGATGTGCTCGCGTATAAGAACGTGAATGATGACAATAAGCCTTTGATAAAGGTAGTAAAGACATACCCTAATGCGAAGGAGATTCTTGCCAGCGGAAAGCCACTTGGAGACGGGCAGGGTAGGCAGATAGTGCAGAAGGAGAAGATGGCAGGAAAAGTGGACATGGGCAAGCAGAGGAACTGGATAGTGCCGATACTCATAGTGCTTGTAGTCATTGCGATAATAGCCACATTCCTTAACATACTCAACAACTCACAGATAATATTCCTCGGTGCAATCATGCTCGGAGTGCTTGTATTCGGTGCGGCTGCACTCTTCGTAGGCACATTCAGACGTGCAGGTGCAGGAGTGCTTCCCGGAATGTTCGATACAAATGAACCAAAGCTTATAGTCGATAATACAGGACTTGTACATGCTCCATTCATAGAAGCTACTGGAGCGAGGGCAGGTGCGCTCTTCGGCGATGTCAAGCACGATCCGCTGCAATCGGGAGGCCTGGGAACGCCTCCGCATATGAGAGTGGACAGCGGCGCTGTTCACAAGGCAAGCAAAGGCGTTCTCTTCATAGACGAAGTTTCAAATCTCGAAGCTAAGAGCCAGCAGGAGCTTCTTACTGCAATGCAGGAGAAGAAGTATGCTATAACAGGACAGAGCGAACTCAGTTCAGGGGCTATGGTAAGGACCGAACCGGTACCATGCGACTTCCTTCTAGTAGCAGCAGGAAACCTTCAGGATGTTCCCAAGATGCATCCTGCCTTGAGATCAAGAATACGCGGTTATGGATACGAAGTATACATGGAAGACACGATGCCCGATACGGAAAAGAACAGGGATGAACTTGTAAGGTTCATAGCACAGGAAATAAAGAAGGATGGCAAGATACCTCCTTTCAGCTACGGGGCGTGCATGACGATAATAGATGAGGCAAAGAGAAGGAGCGGCAGGAAGAATAGGCTCACGCTCATACTCAGGGACCTCGGCGGCATAATAAGGGCTGCAGGAGACATAGCAAGGGAGAAAGGCAGGAAGATTGTTACAGAAGAGGATGTCATGGAAAGCTTCAAGGTTACAAAACCTCTGGAAGCTCAGTTCGTTGAGCAGTCTCTGGAGTACAGAAAAGATTACCAGATATTCAGAAGTACTGGTTATGCGATTGGCAGAGTGAACGGACTTGCAATAGTAGGATCATCTTATCTCTCTTCAGGAATTGTTCTACCGATAGTTGCAGAGGTGACAAAGGCAAGCTCAAGGACCGAGGGTAAGCTTATACCTACTGGTAAACTAGGCACGATAGCAAGAGAGGCGGTGAAGAACACAGGCGCACTCATAAAGAGGCACATGAACAGGGATATGGCAAGCTATGACATTCACGTACAGTTCGTGCAGACGTATGAAGGTGTTGAAGGAGACAGTGCAAGCATCTCAATAGCAGTGGCTGTCATCTCTGCTTTGGAAGGCATACCTGTATCCCAGGAGATTGCAATGACAGGGTCCCTGTCGGTAAGAGGGGATGTCCTGCCTGTAGGAGGCATATCAAACAAGGTCAGTGCTGCAATAAATGCAGGGATGAAGTGTGTCCTTATACCTCAGAACAATGCGGGTGACGTTAATATAGATAAGAAGAGCCTCAATAAGATAAAGATAATACCTGTAAAGAATATCGCGGATGTTCTCCAGTATGCGCTGAAGAAGAGCAAGCGCAGAGACGAGATGATAAGCAAGCTGAGGAAGTATATAGAGACGGACAGATTGGAGAGAGAACCGTTAGAAGTGTGATTTGAATATGGCGACCGAAGAAGGATCAAAGAAGAAGTTAGAGGAGCTTGGCGAAAAGATAGTAAAGGAAATAAAGCAGGGAAAGAATCCCAAGTTCGTGACAGCTACAAGGACCAGGTCCAATATAAACTTTGATCCCAAGGTAGGATATCTCAAACTTGGCAAGGCGAAGGAAGAGAGGGATTTCGTAAACATCTCGCAGTCCAAGAAGTTCATGCAGACCGTTGCAATAGCATCAAAATGCCATAGGTTCGTAAAGGAGAACCTGCATACATCTATAAGAGGGCTTTATTATCAGCTGAAGCATTCGCTTGGAGAGGATATAGACGAGAATATATTCAATGAACAGGCTGAATCAAACCCCCTTGTTGAGGATCTGGAAGTTGCATTGGATCTGAAAAGGGAGGACCTTAATCTTAATACCAACAGGAAGGGACTGCTCGCAGGGAAGATGAAGATAATAGACAGCTTTGGAGGTGAAAGACAGGAGATAGATGCGAGCAAGATGGGCAGGAGCGGATGGGCGATACCGAGCGATGTAGACAACGATATCGAGTTTGCAGACGTAAAGGCCAAATACGTACTCGTTGTGGAGAAGCAGGCACTGTGGCAGAGGCTTAACGAGGACGGAATATGGAAAAAGGAGGGATGCATATTGATGTCGTCTGAAGGGCAGGCTTCGAGAGGTACAAGAAGGCTGATAAGGAAATTTGCAGATATGAAGTTCCCGGTCTATGTGCTAAACGACGCAGACGCGTGGGGATGGTATATATACTGGACGATAAAGACAGGGAGCATTAATCTGGCATATATGGGCGATACGATTGCGACTCCTGAAGCGAGATTTATAGGTGTCACCATATCAGATATAGAAAAGTACGACTTTCTAAAGAATCTTACTCTGAAAGCAACAGACGTGGATCTTAAAAGGGCACAGGATATGCTTTCTTACCAGTGGATCAATGTGCATGAACAATGGTCCGATGAGTTGAAGAAGGTGATAAAGCTGAAGCTAAAACTCGAATCTGACGCGCTGCAGGGCCCAAGACTTACATTTGTCCAGGATTACATAAAGGAGAAGATAAAGAACAAGGACTTCCTGCCGTGAAGACCTCTTTTTAATCCCAAGATATCCCTGGATGATAGATTAGCTAGGGACGTTTATACCTTTTTATAATATTGTTAGCGTAGCAGTGGATATCATTTATGATCACTTTTACTATCTCATTTTCATACTGTTGTTTTTCATGTTCAGATACCCTGCCGTATGTAAGTATGTACATTTTCCATATGCTGGCACTCTCTTTATCCCTTGAACAACATGCAAGCCCTACACTAACTCTCTCCTGAATCTCACGCCTTATTATCTTGTCATCAAAGACAGACATCAGCGTTTCCTTTACTTGTGAATCACATTCTATTGCATCGAGTACTTTGTCCGTAAACCTCTTTTCGTTCTCAGCACGTTCAGGAGTCTCTACCTCTTTACGCCATGTATCTTTTCGTTTTTCGCTTTCAGCAATTATACTTGCTGCTGCACTTTCGTGATCTGTTTTTCTAAGAATAAGGACCTCTGTTCCAATAAATGATCTGTCAGATGAATATCCGTTAAGCTTCTTGCCATTAATTTTCTGAGTGGTTGTCATAGTATACGATTATTGGGTGATTTTAGTAATATATAAGCGTATCCTCTGAGTTCGGCAGGTGTGAATTCATGAAACGCTGCTGCTTGGACATATGTCTTTGAGTACGCACCTTTTGCATTCCTTCCTTGCTGCTTTGCATGTGTCTCTGCCTAATTCTATGAAAAGATTTGACACTACTCCCCATTCCTTTTCCGGAATCTTCCTCAGAAGGTCCTGCTCTATTTTCTTAGGATCCCTGTGCCTGCTATACCCAAGCCTTCTTGATACTACTGCGCAGTGCGTATCAACGGCTATGCCTTCATATATTCCAAATCCCTCGTTGAGCATCACGTTTGCGACCTTCCTTCCCACTCCAGGAAGCTCCATGAGCTCATCCATACTTCTCGGGACCTTTCCACCGAATCTGCTCTTTATCGTCTGCGCAGATGCTTTCAGGTTTCTTGCCTTTGTCCTATAATAATTCAATCCGCTGAGATCTGTACTCAGTCTTTTTATCTCAGCATTTGCATAATCATCAAATGTTCTGTATTTTTTGAATAGCCTTTCTGTAACTGCGTTGGTCTGCTTGTCCGTGCATTGGGGTGAGAGAAGGACAGCTACAAAGAGGTCAGTATTATTCCTGTGCTTTAACTGCGTATGTGGGCTCTCACCATACCTTGACTTAAGTATGTTCAGAACCCTCTTTACATCAGGAGCAGGTTTTTTCATCAGATTACCCAATTGGCATATGCATTATCTTTAAGAACACTCTTTAATAATATTAAACGTATCTTAATTTCGTAATTCTATATACTAAGTCTATCAGTGATTTATTGAAGAAGGCAGAATCGAAGAGAAAGCCGCTTTACATGGTAGGGATGGACTCTGTGCCACTCTGGGTACTAGAGGAGCTTAAAGATGAGAAAGGTATGCAGGCGTTCAGGAAGCTCCTTTCCGGTAGCTGCATAAACAATATGGAATCTACACTTCCGCCTATGACGGGACCGGCATGGCCAAGCATATACACAGGGCTTGAGCCTAAGGATCACGGTGTTCCTGATTTCTTTGTGATGAAAAAGAGCTATACTCCAGACATAGTCTATTATGATTCGTCTGCAGTTCCACCATTCTGGAAGGAACTTGCGCATAAAGGAATTAGATGCCTTGTTATAACGCCTGCTACTGACATAACACTTCCTGATTATGGAAATGTCGACATGATAACAGGATTTCCTCTCCAGGCAAGGACAAACAGCAAGGAGCTTGAAGAGCTGATGAATAAGCACTCGTTTGACGGAGAACCCAACATAGAGAAGGAGATAAAGGCAGGAAAGATGGATGTGAAAGAGGCCTCAAAGATATTCGCAAAGAGCGTTAGTTCACGTTCAGATATAGCCATTAGCATGATGAAGAACAAGAGGTATGGATTTTCTTACGTCTGCTTCACTGAGACAGACAGACTGCAGCACTTCGTTATGAACAAGAAGGATTGGAAGGAATACCTGTTGCCTGTCTACTCTGAGATATCAAAATATATTGCACACGTTATGCAGCTTATAGACAATGATGGAGGCAGGCTAGTTATAGTCTCGGACCACGGAGCACAACCGATAAGGAAGAAATTCCTTCTTAATAACTGGCTGATGCAAAATGGTTATCTGTTTCTCAAGGAGAAGGTAAAAAAGGACTTCATGAAAGGCAGTGATAATAAGATGCCTGCAGGATATGCCATGCGAGAGCGCATAATGAAAAGCGGGCTGAGAAGCACTTATGACAGGATGCCTTACCATATGAAACGCGCAGCATACAAGGTCTTCAGCACAGTATTTACCGGAGCTGCAGCTGCAGATTACACCAGAATGCATCTTTTTGACTTTGATATGAAGAAGACAAAGGTATTCGCAGCCATATCAAATGATCCTGTAGCCTCAATATGGATAAATGATTCAAGGTTTGCAACGCCGGTTGTAAAAAGCGGCAAGGAGAGACTGATTATGAAGTTGAAGGAAGACCTTTCCATGGTAAAGACTTCGGACGGAAAGAGGATGTTCGTGAACATGTTTGACGGTAAGGATTATTACAATAGCACCAAGAAATTCATCGCTCCAGACCTTCTTATAGAAGCGCAGAAAGGCCACACTATAGACATATTCAACTTTTCAAAGGAGAGCATGTTCATGGATCCGGAAGATGCAAAGAGCGGAGACCATATAAGAGAGGGCATCTTTGGCACATATCCAAAAATTGATAGCCAAGAGGTAAGTTCTGTTACAGAAGTAAAAAGTTTTATTATGAAGAATTTTGGTGCTTCCAGATGAAGATACTTCTCGTAGACACAGGGTCAAAACACAATATGACTGGAGGACAGTCGAGAGTAGTCAGGATGCTTTATGACGGACTTCGCAGGCGGAAGATGCAGACATACTACTTGGGATATGAAACCCTATACATGGACAATAAAAAGAATGGAATTATATTGAAGAGAACAGGTAAGGCACTGGAAGCGAGGAAGAGCAGGTTAAGTGAAATGAGGATTGTGCGTGCAGCATACAGCGCAGCATATGTCAGAAGGATGAAGGGATTGGGTGCTGAAAAGGATGAGATATTTAACAAGGTTAAGAAAATAAATCCGGATGTGATAATAGCAAATGCGATATCTGATTTTCCACTGGTATCGTACTTAAGAAAGATGGGGCTGAATTTCAAATCCGTCTACATCGATCATGGAAGCGCTTCAACAACTGCAATGAAGTATTTCTCAAAGGAGGGCATACCACTTAGTATGGGCACAGGAAGAATAGGCGCAAGCCTTGCGAGAAAGAGAAGGCATTTCTTCTCCTTCTTTGACATGAATGTGGCACTCAATGACAGGCATTATCATGAGATAAGCAGGATTACAGACAAGGTATCGATAATAGTAAATGGTTCTGACGTAAAAGCTTACAAGGATCCTAAGACAGAGGAGAGATTGAGGAGAGAGTTCGGAATAAGGAAGGATGACTTTACAATAGTATACATAGGCAGGCTATTTGAGAGGCAGAAGAACGTGTCAGTACTGATAAAGGCATTCAAAGAGATAGAAGGAGAGGATATGAAGTTGCTTATAGTGGGAGATGGGCCTTCTATGGAGATGTACAAGGAGATAGCTGCTGATGATACGCGAATAATTTTTGCCGGAGTTATGGGAGATAAGGAACTTAACTCAGTTTATAACATAGCTTCACTCTTTGTTCTTCCTTCTCACTGGGAGGGATTTGCATTAACCGTATTAGAAGCTGCTGCTCATGCCCTGCCAATGGCACTCTCCAAGAGCGCCTATGTAAGCGATCTCAACAAAGAAGGAAAGCAGACCGTGCCTGCTTTTGATGAGAATAATCCTCATGAACTTGCAGAGCTTATAGAGAAACTTTATTCTGACAGTAAGTGGTGGCATGAACTGCAGAAGGAATCCTTAGGAATATCAAAGCGTTTTACAGAGAAGCGGATGCTGGACAAGTATGAAGAGATGCTGAGAAGACTCAAGTAATTTATCTGATACCTTGTGCTTAATTTGTTGCTTTTTTGAAGCTCCTGGAGATTAAACATACTAATTTTAATATGATGATACTCATAATCTGATTCATGAAAACTGAACATGACTTTGAGATAGATATTGAAGAGGCAAAGAAGCTTGTTGCAGAAGGGAAAAAGGTAATGCTGTTTGAGTCAAACTATTCTGAGGTACAGCTTTTAAGTGAGACCTTTGGCATTGACGAGGAGAAGGTAGAGATAATAGACATAAACGACTTCCGTATAGTCCATATGCATTATGGAGAGGAAGACGAGATAAAGAAGGTAGCAGGCAAGTTTGAAGAGGCGGTAATAGTGTGCCAGCATGGCAATACTTCCAGGGTACTTGCAGATGCTCTTGCAGAAAACGGAGTGAAAGCGTACAGCCTTTATGGGGGAATAGCAGGCATACTGTCTGGCTGATTGCAAGTGTATCATATGAGTCATGGCAAGATTCAGATTGTTGTCATGCTTATCATCATTCTACTTATATTTTCGATAACATATGTTTACTTTAGTCAGCTAGGCATTGCTACTGGCAGAGAGAATAACAACAGCACAGCATTGCTCAACATGGAGTTTGGTGTTGGCACGCTCAATATCGGCAATTCCTCCTATCACGTATACATAGCTAATACGCTCAGGCTTCAGCAGCTCGGCTATATGAATGCATCAGGAATAGGCAATTGTAATGGGCTTGGCAAATGTGCCGGAATTCTCTTCGTATTCAGCAATGATTCGATGCAGTGCTTCTGGATGAAGAATACCTTTATTCCACTTAAACAGTCCTGGATATCTAACGGAATGGTCAATTATACATATTCCGGGACACCTCTGTCGCAGAATAGCATATGCAATATAGGGAATATGGTCCTTGAGACAGCGCCTTCCTTTTCGATAGAGTATGGAGAGCATGTAAATTATACAGGACCTGTATGAAGCATTGTCAGGATAGCATGAGTTATTGGCAAAGCATGTTTCAGCAAGGTTTTTATTAGCTTTAGTAGATATATTACCAAGTTCTATTTGTGAGTGATAAAATGAATTTTATAAACAAGGAAGCGCCGGCATTCGAGACTGAGGCATTCAAGGATAATGATTTCAAGAAGATAAAGTTGAGCGATTTCAGAGGAAAGTGGGTAATACTCTTTTTCTACCCGGCAGACTTCACCTTTGTATGCCCTACGGAGCTTGAGGGCTTTGCAAAGGACTACAAGAAGTTCCTAAACAAGAACTGCGAGGTCATAGCAGTAAGCACAGATACCGTTTTTACGCATAAGGCCTGGATAGAGGCAGACAAGAGGCTGCAGGGCATACAGTACTACCTGGCATCTGACAGGAATGGAATAATATCAAGAGTTTATGACGTTTATGATGACAGGACGGGCAATGCCCTTAGAGGTTTGTTTGTCATAGATCCTGATGGAATTATAAAGTACGTAGTGGTTACGCACGATAATGTTGGAAGAAGCACTGATGAGACATACCGGGTCGTTACCGCTCTGCAGACAGGAGGGCTCTGCCCAGTGAACTGGAAGGAGGGCGATGCTACATTGAAAAAGTGAGAGCGAGAGTGCCGTCAACACATGCAGCGCTTAATCTCTGATGAACAACAAAAGGTTTAAATAAGTAGGTCATTTAAACACTTACTATACGCTTAAGGTTATCATGGACTACAGCAACAGAAACATCGTCATTAACGAGCTAATAGGTCTAAAGGTAAAGGTCATAGATTCTTTGGACAAAAAGCAAAAGGGTATCTCCGGTCTTGTGATCGATGAGACAAAAAACACCCTCAGAGTCTTTGATGGCAAAGGCGTAAAGAGCATAGTAAAGAAGAATTCAAAATTCGCGTTCAATGTGTCTAAGAGAAGATTTGTAGTAAGAGGAGAAGAGATAAATTTCAGGCCGTATGACAGAATAGAAAAAAGCCTGAAGTTTTACAAAATGAGAGAGTGATTTTCTGGAATGCAACGACAAAAACTGCCCTGTTCACCATGGGCTTAAGACAAGAGGCATGCTGGTGACTGGCACAGTCGTAAGCGACAAGGTCAAGAAGACCGCAATAGTCAAGCTAGACTACACCAGATACATATACAAATACGAGAGATATTTAAGAAAGAGGTCAAGAATACCTGCACACAATCCGGAGTGCATAAACGCAAAGCTCGGTGATACCGTAAACATGCATGAGACAAGACGGTTGAGCAAGACCAAATCCTTCGTCATAACTGGAATTGAGAATAAAGAGTGATTTTTATGAAAGGAGTAGCTTCAAAAGTAACAAAGACACTTATACCTGGCACAGAGATACACTGCGCAGATAACAGCGGGGCATATACCTTCAGGATGATACATATAATAGGAAAGACTGGCGGAAGACCTGGAAAGCTTACCGCTGCAGGCGTAGGAGACATAGTATCTGCAAGCGTCAGAAAGGGTAATCCAACGTATATCAAAAAGCCAGTGCGTGTGGTCATAATAAGACAGAGAGCCTCGATAAGGCGCTCTAATGGCATGAGGGTAAAGTTTGAGGATAATGCCGGGATCATGGTAAATGACGAGAACCTGCCTATAGGCACAGAGGTAAAGGGTGCAATGGCAAGGGAGGTAGTCGAAAGGTTTGTCAAGATAGGAGGAATTGCGTCAAGAGTGGTATGAATGATAGAGAGCGGCAAACCTAGAAAGCAGAGAATATTCAGATACAGTGCGCCTATGCACCTCAGGCAGCATATGGTCAATGCCCACATATCAAAGCAACTTTCGGAGAAACTTGGCATAAAGAAGAGGAGCATAGCTGTCAGAAAGGGTGATACTGTAATGGTGATGAAAGGGTCATCAAAGGGCAAATCAGGAAAGGTAAGCGATGTTGACCTGAAGAGGTACACGGTAACTGTAAACGGAGTGGTAAGGAAGAATGCAAAGGGCAAGGAGCTTCCGATACCTATTAGCGCTTCAAATGTATACATAACAGAACTTGATGATACTGACAAACTGAGAAAGGAGAAGCTTGAATCTTTCAAGAGGAGTGTGAAATGAGCAAGAAAGGAGGCAGCAACCATTTGAACCGCATGGCATCCCCAAGATACATGCGAGTTGACAAGAAAATGAGCAAGTATATTGCAAAGCCTATGCTTGGCAGGCACACGCTCCAGAACAGCGTTGCCCTTGTAACCGTTCTCAAGGAATCAATAGGCATCGGAAGCAGCACCTATGAGATGAAGAAGGTAATAAAGGAGGGCAAGGTCAAGGTTAATGGAAAGGTAGTAAAGGATGAGAGAGCTGCGATAGGGCTTGAGGACATTGTAGAGATTGTCCCTAGCAATGAGGTCTACAGGATAGGAGTTGACAACAAAGGCAGGATAAACGCAGAAAAGACCGACAACAAAGCGCAGACTCTCAAGATAGTTGGCAAGTATGTTTACAAAGGAGGGAAGCTGATGCTCAGGCTCCATGACGGCACCTTAGTACCCGCAGTAAAGGATGCAAATGTAAATGATTCGGTAAAGCTTAACGACGGAAAGATAGAGAAGGTGGTGAAGCTTGAGAAGGGCGCGCAGTGCCTGATCATAAGCGGAATCCACTCTGCTGAAAAAGGCAGCATAGTAGAGATAAGGAAGGGAGCTGCAGGAAGGGAGCCTACGGTAGAGATAGAAGGAAAGGGCGGAAGGATAGAGACCGTTCTTAGGAATGTAATAGTTATAGGTGCATAATATGGCGAACGTCAACCCTATGAGAGAGATTTACCTGGACAAGGTAGTCGTAAATATAGGCATAGGGGACAATGACAACATGTTCCAGAATGCACGCATGCTGCTCGAGAAGATAACAGGGAAGAAGCCTGTTGCAACGCTTTCGAAGAGAAGGAGACCTGAGCTTGGAATAAGGAAGGGCCAGATAATAGGGGCGATGGTGACATTGAGAAATGAGGATGCCAGGATCCTGTTAAAGAAAGCTCTTGAGGCAAATGAGAACGTATACAAGGATTCATGCATATCGAACAATTCATTAAGCTTCGGTGTAAAGGAATACATTTACCTGCAGGGAGTCAAGTACGACCCTGCCATAGGAATGCTTGGAATGAATGTCAATGCGGCTTTTGCAAGAAAGGGAAAGCGCGTTGAACTGAAGAGAGTAAGAGCTTCCAAGGTCTCCAAGAAGCATGGAGGAATAAGCAAGGAGGAGATAAAAGAGTATATGCAGAAGAACTTCGGTGCGAAGACCGGAGAGGAAGAGTGATTTTGATGAAATTGACATTTGAACTTATGCAGAAAGGAAGAGCAAAGAGAAAGTGCAGGATATGTGGAACTGCACGAGGCCTCATACGCTCCTATGACCTCTACGTATGCAGGAGATGCTTCAGGGAGGTAGGAAGAGAGGTAGGATTCGAGAAGTATTAGTGATATTCATGGTAGACGTATTCGCAGATGCTATAAACAAGATAAAGGTCTATGAGAACAACGGGTTCGACGAGTGTGAGGTAAGCTCCACGAAGCTGATACGTGCCGTCCTTGAAAAGATGAAGGATAACAACTACATAAGCGGTTTTGAGGAGGTAAAGGATGGAAGGTTCAGCAAGCTCAAGGTAAGCTTGTCGAAGAAGATAAACGATATAGGAGTTATAAAGCCAAGGTATGCTATAAAGCTTGACGAATTCCAGAAGTACGAGACAAGATTCATACCGAGCAAGGATTTCGGCGTATTGATACTCTCGACGCCAAAGGGCATACTTACAAACAGGGAGGCAAAGCAGAACAAGACAGGAGGAAGGCTAATAGCCTATGTATATTGATGATTATGGAAAAGATAGAGATTCCGAATGGCACGCAGATAAGCGTTGACAATGATTATATAGTGATAAAGGGCAAGCTCGGGAGCACTAAAAAGAAGTTCAACAAGAAGTTCGCCAGCGTAAAGGTAGAAGGTAATGCTGTTGTCATAGAAGGCTCAAAAATAAAGAGCATGCAGAGGAGGGCGAGCACAGCAGAGCATGCACTTGCAAACGTACTTAATGATGCAATAAAGGCAGTTAATGAAGGCATAGAGGAACACATGAAGATAGTATACGCCCACTTCCCGATGTCCGTTGAAATAAAGGGCAAAGAGATAAGCATAAAGAATATCTTCGGCGAAAAGGTGCCGAGGAAGACCAATATAGTAGGAGAGACCAAGGTTGAGATAAAGGGACAGGACGTCACGGTCACAGGAATAGACAGATATGATGTAGGACAGACGGTAGCAAACATAAGGAAGGCATGCGCTGCAAGAGGCAACGACACGCGCGTCTTCCAGGATGGCATATACACAGTAATAGAAGAGTGATATCATGGTTAAAAACGCAAAGAAGGTTGTAAAGAGAAAGGTTCCGACATTCAAGAGACCTAATTACGGAGCAAAGCGCAGATCCAGAGTAAAGAATGTCTGGAGAAGCCAGCGTGGAAACGACAACCATATGCGCGCAAAGAAGAAGAATGTGGGCGTGATGCCCATGATAGGCTTCAAGAACAGCGATAAGGTTAGATTCTTAAGGCAGGATGGGACTATGGAATTCGTGGTCCACAACAGAGGCGAGCTCGAAGGGCTTGCAGGAAAGGAAGGGATAACGGCAAAGTTCGCCCATGACCTTTCAAAGAGGAGCAGGATGGAGCTGCAGAAGGTAGCTGACGAGAAGAAGATAAGGATCTCGAACAGCTTCAAGGCAGAGGTGAAGCCAAAGACTGTCGGCACAGAGGCAAAGCAGAAGAGTGCAGGAGCAGAGTCAAAACCAAAGCCTGAAAATCAGAAAAGCAACAATGTAAAAGGTTAATATCATGAGTATAAAATTCACAAAGAGAGCAGCGTCACTCATCATGAAGAGAGGAGAGAGCGCGATAAGGATAAAGAAGGGCTCTGAGGCTGATGCAAACAATGCACTTACAAAGGAGGATGTGAGAAAGTTAGTCTCAAGCGGAGCGGTCTATGCCTTAAAGGAGAAGAAGAACCTCAGTCTCAACGCCAAGAAGCTCAAGAAACTCAGAGAGGAAGGAAGGAGAAGAGGTACGGGCAGAAGAAAGGGTACAAGAAAGGCAAGAATGGGCAGGAAGTGGGAGAAGAAGGTAAGGGCTCAGAGAGCGCTCCTGCGTGAGGTTAAGGGCATGGGTCTCGTTGATTCTAAGGTTTACAACGCTTATTACAGGCACATAAAGGGAAACGTATATGCTACAAAGGCAACGCTTATAGCACACATGAAGGAAGCAGGGATAAAGCTAGGCGATGCTGAAGTCAAGAAGATAAATGAGGCACTTGCTGCCAGATACAGGAGAGGTTCATGAAAAAGAAGATTATAAAGAATGTTAAATTCAGAAGAAGGAGAGAGTCCGCCACGAACTATAAGAAGAGGTTCGGAATGGTAAAGGGAGGGATTACAAGGGTAGTGTTCAGGAGATCCAACAGCACAATAATAGGCCAGATTGTCACATACTCTGAGAAGGGAGATATGGTGATGGCAAGGGCTGATTCAAGAGAGCTGGTAAAGATGAAGTGGCCGAGCAGGGCAAACAGGGCAACCGCTTATCTTACGGGTTATCTTCTCGGAAAGAAGGTAGCAAGCGGCAAGAAAGAGGAGTACATACTTGACATAGGGCTGAATTCTCCGATAAAGAATTCGCTCTCATTCGTCTTTGCAAAGGGATGCAAGGATGCAGGCATGAATATACGCGGAACCTTCGATATAAAGGAGGACATTTATAATTATTCGGATGCAAGCTATGCAACATCATTGAAGAAGGACAAGAAGCTCTTCGAGAAGCAGTACGGCGCATACATAAAGGAGGGGCATGATCCTGAATCGCTCGGCAAGCTGTTCAATGATACGAAGAAGGCATTAGAGAGCATGAAGGCGTGATTATTTTGGAAAATTATAGACGAGAAAGAAGAAATTTCAGGGAAGAGGCTCCCGCTCCTGAGTGGAAGCCAAAGACAAAGATAGGACTCATGGTAAAGAACGGGGAGATAAAGAGCGTAGAAGAGATATTCAACATGGGCAAGGACATACGCGAAGTCGAGATAATCAATACGCTTATACCAGACATAAAGGACAATGTTCTTGAGATAGCTTCTGTGCAGAGAATGACCAAGAACAACAGGAAGGCGAAGTTCAGGATCACCGCAGTCGTCGGAGACGGAAGAGGTCATGTAGGCATAGGAGTGGGCAAGGGAATAGAGGTAAGGCCTGCGATAGAGTCTGCGATAATAGATGCTAAGAAGAATATAATTTCAATAAAGCTGGGATGCGGCTCGTGGGAGTGCAACTGCGGAACAGAACACTCTCTGCCACTGATACTCAAGGGCAAGTGCGGCAGCTCAGAAGTCATACTCAAACCTGCTCCTAGAGGAGTAGGGGTCATAGCAAGCAAGACGGTAAGGACCGTCTTGGAACTTGCAGGCATAAAGGATATGTGGACCTTCTCAAGAGGAAGAACGAGAGACAAGTACAACATGGCGCTTGCAACATACTATGCACTGCAGAGCCTCTCTGATATAAAGAATTCTGAATCTATGCAGGTAAAGAAGGCAGATCCTGTGCAGGCAAAGAACTGATTTTTTAGATTAAGTTCCTTATTCAGATTCAATTCCTTACTATACTGCCAGTGTGCTTCTTTCCATCCAGAGCCTTTGCCAGCTCCGTTATGCTGTCATTGACGAATAGTATGTCTATGTTTGACCTTTTTGCTATCTTCGCTGCGAAGAAGTCAAGTATGAAATTGGATCCAGCAGATCTATCGTCACATCTGTTTGCTATATCGACAAGCTGCTGATGGTTGAGCTTTGGAAGCTTCTTTGCGCCCTTCTCCCTTATCGGCCTGTCATAAACGTAATTCTCCCTGCTTATGTTTATCATCTTTTTGCACCCTGTAAGTTCGCATGCGAGCATAGCTACAGAATCGGTCGTTATTCCAGGTATTATCCCTCCCATTATGACTATGTCGCTCAGCGTTATCCCAGCAGTGAGTTCTTCCATCGTTGTTACTATGTTCGGGTAAACATTGAATTCTGATAGAAGGTCCTTTAGTATCAGCGCATTTATCCTTGTGAACGCTATGCCTATCTGGTCGAGTATCGCATTATTGCTTATTATGCTCCTCGTAGAGCTTATGTAGAGCCTGCTCGAGTATCCACCTCCTACTACGAATATGAAGCGGGTGTTCTTTATCCGCTTCTTAAGGAGCGCGGCTAGCTCATTTACGTATTTTACGTTTATCCCGCTCTCTTTCGAGAGTATGCTTCCGCCTATAGAGATGCATACGGTTTTCTTCGTTCAATTACCCAAAAATTGCACCGAGCCCCTGTTCGCTCTGATTCCTCTCGTTCTCTATTATTTCTATTACCTTGTTCTCTGTCTTTTCATCAGCGCGCTGAAGCCCTTCTATGCTCTTCTTCAGCTTCTGCTCCCCTCTCTCAAGGAACTCTTGGTTTGCCGATATGCACAGGTAGCTCTTCTCCCTGTCCAGATCAAGGGATATGCCGTCCTTTATCTGATAATCCTGCCTTGCGAATATTATGTTCGCTTCTTTATCCTCTTTTAGCTTGCTTATCTCCTCATCACTCTTGCTCTTATCAAGATAGGGATCGTACTCCATCAGCTTCTTTACTGCTGGTGCTTTTGAGGAATCAAATACATAGACTCTTGAAGGTATGCAAACACCTTACTCTGCCTTTTTGGCATTTATATTGCCCTCTCTTCCAGGCCTGTTTATGACTATAGCCTTGCCGTCATCCGTATCTATTATCGTACCCTTTGTTATTATGTTAAGCCTTGCGAAGTTCCTGTTGTCCTTTGACTCAAGAATCGACTTTATCTTTGTCTTCTTGTACTTGCCGTTGACAAGAAGGTTTGCAAATCCGGCATACTGGAGCTTGCTCTTCCTCTCTCCGCCTCTGCCCCTTACCTCCTTTACCTTGTTCTTATCTCCCAGCTTCGTAGCTATGAAGTAACCGCCCATATCATGCCTCTTCTTGTCATGATTCTTCAGCTTCTTCTTGCCACTGCCATTGAGCTTCCTGCGCGATTTTCCGTGGAATTGCGATCCAAACTGACTCATTAAACCACTTATAATTAACACTATCTATATCAGTATAGCACTGCTATATTTATGCTGGGAAAAGTTTTAAAGTGTTGCTATACGTTATTTTGGTGTATGGATGCGCCTTATGTACCAAAATGGGAGCTTTTTGCCTGTGTCTGCTCATCAGAATATCCGGCTGAGGAGCTGATAGAGTACGCAACGGATCTTCCCAGTGGCAGGAATGTCCTTCTTGTCCTCAGACAGGACAAGGATATTGAGAATAGGATAGGATCAGCATATCTCAGCATGATGGTAAGATTCAACGACCATATCAACAAGTACAAGAAGAGGAGCATGGAGATGCTGATGTTTCTCTATTCTGACCATGAGATAGGAAGGAATGCAAGAGCAGTGAAGCTTGATAATAATAAGTTCATACTCTTTTCCGATAGCAAGATTTTATTTGACAGATTTGCAGATGCAAAAAAAGTAAAGAAGCTAAGGAAGATAAAGGTAGTTCCAGGCTTTGAATCAGATGATCTCATCAGATAAACAGTGCAAGTATATACCCAAGAGCCATTGCAAGAATGGCGAGGAAAATCCATGACCTTATTATCGCAAGCATCGTCTTTCCCTGGGCAAAGTGCATCTTATAGCTGATGGTTGAGCCATATATGCTTGATACGTATATCTGCGTGTTCGATAGAGGTATGCTGAATATAGTTGCTATCTCTACGAATATCGCAGATACTGCCTGGGATATAGTTGAATTGAGATAACGCATAGCCACTATGCCGTTTCCCATAAGTGCAAGCTCCCTCCTGCTCAGGAAGACGCTCCCTATTATTATGCCGATTATTGCAAGTCCAATGGCGTATGCAGCATTGCCCTGATGAGGCATGAGCACATATACAAATCCTATAGTATTTGCACCTAAAGTGAATGCCGTGAAGAAGGATACAACTATCAGAAGCAGCTTCATGTATCTTATGCTGGTCCATATGTTCCTGTCCTTCATCATATTGTATGAATAACGCATTGTCGCATAACTGAGCAGGATTGCGAATACAGACGAGAGTATCCATGCAAGCACCATTACAGCAACGAATGTAAGGTCTGGATTTGCACCTATCGCTATGTCAAGGCCAAGTATCGCCATCGCCATGGTCATCGAAAGAGATTGTGGGACCTTGGTCTTATGTGCAAAGAGGAAGACTATGAGTGCAGTAAATAGAACTATAGATGAGAGAAGATAATTATTTACAGGCATAAGGCTGAGAAGCCCAGTTCCAAGAAGATTTCCCTCTGCTATAAGTCCCAAAGAGTATCCGAGTATCGTAAGGATTATGCCCTTTCTCTTGCTCACTATGTTGCTGTTTATAAGAGAGCCAGTACAGGCAGGAAGGTTGTTTCCCGAGACAAGGGCTATTACAAGGAATGCCAGCAAATAAACAATCAGGTTCTGCACTGGATCACTAGCTTATTATTGATGCAAAGATGCTCACCAGCCTGTCGGCCACATCCTCGCAGTTGTCCTGAACATCGTCGGAGAGATATGCCAGGTCAAGGATATGGTTGAAGGTCTTGTAGTCCATCTTGGTATTGTATGCGTAGGCGACCATCTCGTCCTTGATATTGTCCCCCGCCTGCTCATACTTTTCTATCTCGAAGCGCAGCTTGCGAACCTCAGATACGCTTGATGCCTTGTGCATTTTCAGAAGAACCTTTATCGCACTGTCAGAGAGGTCGCACATCTTGACCATCTGCTTTGTTACATACGCATCCATCTTCTTGTTCTTTATCCTGTAGCGCGCATATGCTCTTGAAAGATTGAATATGCTGTCTACTATGTCATCCTCGAAATCCATGAAGCGAAGCAGGTCCGGTATGATGTTTGGTGGCATGCCTCCCGATGTTATGGAGTTGGAGACGTCAAAGACTGCGCTGTCCGATGCTTCTTCTATCCTCTTTATCGAGGCTATGCTTCCTGAACCGCTTATAACCTTCTTCAGCTCATTGTTAGCGTTAAGAGCATGCGAGACTATCCTGCTGCTCTTCTCCATCATCTCCTCTTCGGAGCTCTTGCCGAATAATTTTCCAAAGAATCCCATGGTACAACACTCATCTGCCATCGTTTATCAATGCGTAGAGCGCAGCTGCCTTCTTCTTCCCTATCTTATCCACTTCGCACAGCTCTTCCTCGCTTGCATTCATTACCTTCTTTATGCTTCCGAAGTGTTCAAGCAATCTTTTTGCAAGCATCGGGCCTATTCCTGGAAGCATGCTGAGCAGCATCACCCTTCTTTCATATTCCGAAAAGGCACGCTTCTCCCCTATCAGCCTTGGCTCTCTTGAATCGGTTGTCTGTTCGCGCTCGGCAACCTTTGCGAGTATAACTGCAGTATGCACAGGATCCCTTGACCTTATCACCTGTATGTTGAAATCGTAATAGAGCTTGAGTATAGTACCGAGTATCACGTTGTCGCTGAGCCTGAAGTCAGCATCATCTCCCTCTATAAGCAGGATAG
>JAJZKU010000001.1 GCA_021850705.1 Microcaldota archaeon | reverse complement strand
TGCCACAATAGGTAGTGGTCTTGAGTTTTCAGGGCACAACATGTTGTATTTGGGGCGAATCCGTGGAAAAAGATGGGAAAACTGATTTTGTTGAGAAAAAGAGTGTAGAGAGAGAGGTAACTGCAATTCCTAAGGAGACATATGAATTCTTCAATGGGGACGAGATACGTTCACGTGTATTCTATGAGAAGTATGCTCTTAAGGATCTTGACGGTACGATGCTGGAGAGGACCCCGGATCAGATGTGGGCAAGAGTCTCCAAGGTCATAGCTGACGTTGAAGCGACTCCGGAGAAGAGAGCCGAGTGGTATGAGAAGTTCAACTGGCTGCTTGGAAATTTCAGGTTCCTTCCTGGAGGAAGGATACTCTTTGCTGCAGGTCAGCAGAGGAAGTCTACTCTGTTAAACTGTTATGTTATACCTGTAAAGAATGACTCTATAGAGGATATCTTTGACTGGTGCAAGGAGGCTGCAAGGACATACAGCTATGGAGGAGGAGTAGGCACTGACATAAGCATACTGAGACCGAGGAACACTCCGGTAAACAACTCTGCAGTGGTTTCTACAGGTTCTGTATCTTTCATGAATATATTCAGCGAGACGACGCATACGATAGGACAGCATGGACGGAGGGGCGCGCTCATGATAACCATAAGGGTGGATCATCCGGACATTCTTTCATTCATAAAGGTAAAGAGGAACCTGTCCAACGTAAGGTATGCGAACATAAGCGTGAAGATAACTGACGAATTCATGCAGGCAGTAAAGGAGGATAAGGACTTTACGCTCAGATATGAGAATGGCGTTGTTGGCAATGTTACAAGCAAGATAAATGCCAGAGAACTTTGGAATGAGCTTGTAAACTCTGCAAGGGATTGGGCAGAGCCTGGGCTGATATTCTGGGATACTGTGAAGAAGTATTCGCCTAGTGAGTATAATGGAATGGAAGTGATAGGGACAAACCCATGCTCCGAACAGCCGCTGCAGCCTTATGGTGCATGCGACCTTGGAAGCCTTAATCTGTCAGCTTTTGTAACAGGGGCATTCACAGACAATGCAAAGATAGAATGGGAGCAGCTTGACAAGGCAGTAAGATACGGGGTAAGATTCCTCGATGATGTTCTTGATTACAATGATTCAAGGCATCCGCTCAAGCAGCAGTCCGAGGCTGCAAGGAACAGCAGAAGAATAGGCTTGGGAATAACAGGATTGGGAGACATGCTCGTCAAGCTAAAGGTGAGATACGACAGTGAACGCGCACTTGCGTTTATAGACGAGCTCTTTACAAGGATAAAGAACAGGGCGTATATGGAGAGCATAGAGATAGCGAAGGAGAAGGGATCCTTCCCTCTGTTTGATGCAAAGAAGCACCTGTCAATGCCTTTCATACAGACGCTTAATGACGAGATAAAAAAGGGCATAGAGAATCATGGTTTGAGGAACGTGGCCATACTTACCGTGCCCCCTACAGGAAGCATCTCAGTGCTTGCAGGCACATCAAGCGGCATAGAACCGATCTTTGCATTCAGTTATACAAGAAGGTCAGAATCGTTGAGCCAGGAGTACTACAAGGTGTACCACCCATTGGCTATGGAGTACATGCGCCTCTTCAACATAGCTGATGAGGACAACCTTCCTGACTTCTTTGTACCTGCGCACAAGATAGACGCAGAGTTCAGAGTCAAAATGCAGGCAACCATACAGAAGCACATAGACAGTGCAATATCTTCTACAGTTAACCTTCCGAACGATGCGTCTGTAGAGGATGTTGGAAAGGTTTACATGCAGGCCTGGGAATCTGGTTGCAAGGGAATAACAGTTTACAGGGAAGGCTCACGAGAGGGCATATTGATAACAGAGGAGCAGCAGAAGAAGAAGGAGCAGGAGCAGCAGAAGAAAGAGGAGAGAGCGGCTGAAGAGCTGATGTGGAAGCGTGATGTTGTACTTAGCGGACAGACCATGAAGGTAACTCTGCCGAATGGAAGCCCTATGTACCTGACAGCTAACTTTGACAGCACTTCAATACGCGAGGTCTTCATAAACCTGGGCAAGACAGGAAGCGAGGAGAAGAGCTATGCTGAAGCGATAGGCAGGCTGATAAGCAAATACCTGCAGCAGGGAGGAGACGTCCGTGAGGTAATAGAGAGCCTTAAGGGCATAAGAGCCAACTCTTCGATAGGATGGGATCATGGAATGAAGATATACAGCGTGCCCGATGCGATAGCAAAGAGCATAGAGGTCCTTGCAGGAATAACAGCTCCGGCAGTTGCCAAGAAGCTTCTTGAAAACGAGACATCGAGCGCCATAGACGGCAGGCAGGATACCATAAAGAATGTTCATGGAATAAAGCCTGATAAGTGTCCGACATGCGCGGAGATGACTCTGGTAAATGAGAATGGATGCATAATCTGCAAGGCGTGCGGCTTTACTAAGTGCGAGTGATCTGCCGTACTTATTTCTTTTCCTTTTTCTCCTTTCTTTTGCCTTTCTCGAATAGTTTTACCACTTCCTTGAACTCTTCAGGAGAATCGAAATTCTTGTATACGCTTGCAAATCTTATGTAGGCGACAGAATCAAGCTTGAAGAGCTCCTTTACTACCATATCCCCTATAGCACTTGATTTTATCTCCTTTATATCGTTCCCGTTTATCTTGGCTTCTATCTTATCGACAACGCGATCCATCGCCTCTCTGCTGATCTTGCGCTTCTCGCATGCCTTTAGTATGCCACTGAGGACCTTGTCCCTGTTGAATGACTCCCTGGTATTATCGCGCTTTATTACTGTTACTCCTGCAAAATCGGGTTTTTCATAGGTAGTAAACCTGTGCTTGCAGTCATTGCACTGCCTCCTCCGCCTCGTGCTCGATTCGTTGGGCACCTCCCTGGAGTCAATGACTTCGGTACTGTCATTTCCGCAATAAGGGCATCTCATAATATCATTTTGTTATTATCTCGCAACCGTCTTTCTGGACAAGAAGGGAGTGTTCAGCCTGCGCAACCATGCCCCTTCCCTTTTCTACAAGTCCTGGGAAGGCTTCTATTGCTCCGGAATTTATCAACTCTGCTATACCTCTCCTTATCTTGAAATCGTCAAGCTCCTGAAGCTCTCTTGATAACCATCTTGTTGCAAACGGATAGGTAAGGAAGTTCTCATCTATGAATGCGCTGACCGCTCTTGCCTCGTTTGATCTCGTCATGCACTGGGAGTTTTTCTGGAATATTGCGGTGAAGGTGCTGTCCTCTACCTGCCCTCTGCCATTCGTAAGGAAGGGTTCTATCGCTATTACCTGTCCTTCTTCCAATTCAGTATTATCACCGTTGTCAAAGTTAGGTATGAAGAAATCGGCGTGAAGGTCGGCTTCGCTTATCCCATGTCCACCTAGATTCTTTATAGGCTTGAAACCGTGCTTTGATGCAACTGTCTCTATCTCCTTGCCTATGTCCCTTAACTGCCTGCCTGCTTTTACCACAGATATTGCGCTCTCAAGCGCCTCGTTTGTGGCTTCCACAAGCTTTGCATTCTTGTTTGAAAGATCTATAGTTATTGCGCAGTCTGTGAGAAGGGTGTCCTTGCGTGCTCCGAGGTCCACCTTCACAAGATCCTTGTCTGAGAATACGGATTTGTCATCGGTCTCTGGAGTAAAGTGTGCTGCCTTCTCGTTTATCGAGAGATTTACAGGAAATGCGAGAAGGAATCCTTTTGATTTTATAGAACGTTCTATCTCCTCTGCTGCTTCAAGTATGCTCTTGCCCGGCTTTATTATATTCTTTGCAAGCACAAGCGCTTCTGCGGAAGCCTTTCCTGCCTCTTTCAGTTTATTCATCTCTTTCTCTTCCATTCAAAACAACCTTACAGTCTTTTTTGTACGCCACCGCCTTTTAGCTCCTCCTCGCTGAAGCCAAGCTCCTTCAGTATCTTCAGCGTTGCGGGGACTACCTGGTGGTTTATGTAGTAGTCGGGATCGTATGAATCTGCAAGCTCATCGATCTCGGCCTTTTCAGATATTGTATTTCCGCTTCTGGTTATTATATAACCTATGGTCGCTCCTTCAACCTCCTCCTTTGTCTTCGCACCTTTTTGTATCGCCTTCCTTGCAGCTGCAAGTTCAGGAGATTTTCCATCATATTTGTCTATGCCCTTCCTCAGCTGCGTGTATATTATAAGGTCCTTTAGCTCCACCTTGCCGTCACGCAGCCTGGTCAGCACATCCTTTACAATCTGCAGTGCCTTCTCCTTGCTTCCCTCTTTGAGTATAGCCTCGAGTACGTCCTTCTGCGTTGTTCTGGCTACGTTTGACCAGTCCCTCCTTACAAGCTCGAATCCCTTTATCTTTACCCTCCCTCCTTCTGAGAGAAGCGCATACTTCTTCTTTGCGCCTCCTGATTCTGCTCCTTTCTTACCTACGAATACTCCCCTGACATAGAAGTCCTCAAGTTCAAGCTCCATGAGCTCTGGCAGCTCTGAATTAATATCATTGAGGAACTTCATTGCGTCTTCCTTGCGTTTTCCCTGAAGCTGTATGAATATGCTATCTGTATCGCTGTAGAGGACCTTGAAGCCTGCCTTCTCTGCGTGCTCTATAGTCATGGTTATGTACGACCTGCCGTATGCGGTTACGCTTGCCGCACAATCTCGTGAATACCACCTTGACCTTGCGTATCCCAGATAACCGTAGAATGAATTAGCGAGTATCTTAAGTGCGCTTGACCTTGCGGCCAGAGTCTGATTGTCAGGATCATTCTTGTATGCCTTCTTTATCTCCTTCCTGTCATCTATGAGCTTCTTCAGTGCCTTTGGTATTATCCCTACAGGGTGCATCTTGAACCTTATCCCGTTTGGAGATTCGCTTACAGCTTCCGAATAAGAACGGTCGGCTATTGTTGAAGGGTCTATGTTGTGCGATATTATTATTGATGGGTATAGGCTCCTGAAGTCAAGTACCACTATATGGTCGTATATCCCAGCTTCAGGTGTCTTGACAAATGCACCCTCTATTGGATTGGACATCCTGTCATTTATCTCGTATTGCGAGGGCTTGTTGGGAACTATCTCGTTGTTGTCAGAAGCGTATCTCATCAGTAGGGCTTCCACCAATTGGCCGGTAGTGGATACCGCATTCTCCGCAAGTGTCAATCTTGAAACTTTCGCAGTCTCTATCTGCAGGTTTATGAAGAATTCATATAATCTGTTAAGCGTTACCGAATCGCTTAGAGAATAATCTGCAAGCTCTTCAAGGTCTGCATCAGAGCCGTCCCATATCTGCCATATGTTTTTCTTGTCGACTGTTATCTTCGTGTCTCCGCTTATAGCCCTGTATACCTCGGATAGTGTGAACCTGTTTATCTTTATCAGTTTCTCTGAAGCGCCTACTATCGACACGAATCTTGCAACGTTGTATACGTCAAGATTTATCCTTCCTGGTATCTTTATTGCCTCAAGAAGGCCATGATGCTCCTGCCTGACGTCTTCGTCATACCTCCCTATATGGAAGTTTATCCCGTTCTTCTCCGCTCTTTTCATAAGATAGGGAATGTCAAAATTTGAGGAGTTGTATCCCGAGATTATGTCCACGTCCTTTTCCCTTATCAGCTTTACAAAGGCGCTTATCATCTCTTTTTCGTTAGCGTATGTCTTGACGAACTTCCTGTTTATCTTCTTTGTAGTAAGTACCGCTGCCTCTCCGCCTGTGTAATAGCTTATCATTATTGCAGGGTCCTTTTCAGGCCTTGGCACTACAGAAGGGTTGTAGGTCTCTATGTCAAAGCACATGCAGGTAAGTCCTTTTTCAAGCTTGTACTCCTCGTTTAATTCCTTTATGTTATCGAGAACAAGCTGGCCGTCCTCTTCATGAACCTCTGCAGTTATCCCGTGCAGGGGATTGATCTGCTTGTCTATCAGGTAGCGTTTCCAGAACAGAATGTCGTATTCATAGGCCTCTCCGAATTCCGTTAGCATCTTGCTTATCTCAGGTACGCTCCTCGAAGTGTTAACTTCGACTTTGAGAACTGTCTTCTCCTTTCCATATAGAGTCATGTTTGACTTTGATACCTTGTGTATGGCTATCTGGTTGCCCTGGTTGTCCCTGAACAGCATCTTCTCTATGGAAGAAAGATCTACATTGCTGTTATAAGGAATAAGCCTGAAGTAGGGATAGAAGTTCTTGTCCAATATGGAGTATACTCCGGAGTTGCTTTTGAGGGTAAGACGTATTATGCTTCTCCCGGCAGATGAGACATAGTCTATATCAATAAGGACTCCCTGTAGCTCCATAGCCTCATCTGGGGCTGTTGCAGATGCAACAGATTAAGCTTTTTAGTTACTTTTCCTGAAGGCGTGCTCTTGAGAGTGGCAGCGGAGCGACAAAACCCATCGAGTATGCGACAAGAGTTCCTCTTGATCCGCACTCGAAATTCAGCATGTTTATTACGTCCTCTGCAAAGTTTATTGGAAGCGTCTTCTTCTCCTTCCACATGCTCACTATCTCGTCGGCATCCTTCTTGTTCTCCTTTGAGACTATGTTTCCCTTTATCTCAAGCTTGCCGATGTTCTTTGAGCCCTCCTGCCCTTCGTAATCCGTAGTAAACGTGAAATCTACGCTGACATTATCCTTGTCAACCTTCACATCGTCGAAGTTGATGTTGAACTTCATGTTTGCTATCAGATCCTTGTGTGCTCTCTTTGCCTCTATCTCTTTTATATTCACTTCCGTTATCATAAAAACACGTAATTTTATGGCACGTTAAACATTATTAATCTTTTGCTGCCCTTCCGTCTTCTTTATATTTAAACGCTGACATGCAATAACCAATGGGCACGTGGCGCAACTTGGATAGCGCATCTGGCTTCGGACCAGATGGTTGCGGGTTCAAATCCCGTCGTGCCCGCTCCTCGTTGCAGATTGAATACATTAGGCAGTAGACTAAGTTGGGAGGTATGCTACTTACTGCCCTCATTTGATAAATGCATTTTTTATATTCTTTATTCCAGATACCATCATGAAGCGTGGAAAACTGGAGGTTAAATCAGATGGTAAACACGCGGGTTTAACTTCTGGTGAAGCCAGTAAACTGATAGGAAAGTATGGATACAACGAGATAAAGGCTAGGAAGAAGAGCCGGTTTCTGCTTTTTCTCAGGAAGTTTTATGGCCCTGTGCAGTTGCTTCTTTGGCTTGTAGCCATAATCTCTCTGGTAACAGACAGGGCTGATGACTTTTACATCATAGTAGCACTTCTTGTTTTCAATGCAGTTATAGGCTTCCTTGAGGAGTATAAGGCAGATAAATCAGTAGAAGCACTTAGCAGCATGCTCGCATCCAAAGCAAGGGTGCTGCGTGATGGCAAGTGGAATGTACTTCCTGCAAGACTTCTCGTGCCAGGAGACGTAATCAGGATAAGGTTAGGGGATATCATACCTGCAGACGCGACGGTTCTCGAATGCGAACTTCTTGAAATGGACGAGTCTGTGATAAACGGCGAATCCTTCCTTGCAGAAAAGAAGGAAGGCGATACTTTGTATCAGGGTTCTGTGGCAAAACGCGGAGAGGCAACTTGCATCGTAACAGGGACAGGGTATAATACAAAATACGGGATGACTGAGAAGCTTGTGCAGATAGCAAAGCCTAAATCACACCTGGAAGATACCGTGCTCGGAATTGTCAAGTATCTTGTAGCGGCTGATTCTGTAGTAGTCCTTATAATGCTGCTATATGGAACGGTGGTGGTAGGGCTTAGCATAAGCGTAATGCTTCCGTTCCTTCTGGTCATCCTTGTAGCATCGGTCCCTGTCGCACTTTCTGCAGCATTTACCGTTTCAATGGCTTTGGGAACAGAGAAGATGGCAAAGAAATCGGTACTTGTTACAAGGCTGGAAGCTATAGAGGATACCTCTACGATGGAGATATTGTGCACAGACAAAACAGGCACCATAACCCAGAATGTAATAACAATTAAGGAAGTGATACCTTACGGCTGTGATGAAAAGGTAGTACTGAAATACGCTGCAGAAGCTTCAAGACAGGAGGATAATGATCCGATAGATACTGCTATTCTTTCATATGCAAATTCATTGCACATAAAGACAGGGAAACAGTTGACCTTCAGCCCGTTCAATCCGTCTACCAAAAGAACACAGGCCGTGATAGAAGATGGGAAGAGATACGAGGTCACCAAAGGAGCGGCTTGGACAGTGATGAAACTTGTCAGATTGAGTCCAGGGCAGGGAAAGCACATAAATGCGGATGTCAACAAACTCGCCAGCGGGGGCATGCGGTCCCTTGCAGTGGCAATGCGAAAAGGCAACGGCGAATGGAAGATGATTGGCATTGTTGCACTCTACGATCCCCCGAGACCCGAAGCCAAACAGCTTATGGAAGAGCTCAAGGGATTGGGCATCTCTGTTAAGATGATAACTGGTGACAGCCAGCCTGTTGCAAGAGAGATTGCAGCAGAGGTAGGACTGGGCAGCAATATACTTATGCTTGCAGGCAAGAGCGATAAATCCGATAAAAGAATAGTTGGCGCTGATGGATTCGCAGGAGTATATCCTGAGGATAAGTACACGATAGTGAAAGCACTGCAGGATAAAGGATATATAGTCGGTATGACAGGAGACGGGGTAAATGATGCCCCGGCACTGAAAGAGGCAGAAGTAGGAATTGCGGTAGCGACTGCTACGGACGTTGCAAAGAGTTCGGCAGCGCTGGTACTTACCAAAAACGGACTTGATGTCATAGTTGATGCTGTAAAGGAGAGCAGGAGAATCTTCGCAAGGATGATAACTTATACTTTGGTCAAGGTAGCCAAGGTCTTTCAGATAGTGGGCTTTGTGGCTATTGCATTCATAGCTTTGAGGTTCATACCTATAACTCCGTTCCTGCTTATTCTGCTGATATTTACAAACGACATAGTTAACATAGCAATCTCTACAGATAATGCCGATTATTCTGGAAAGCCTGATTCGTGGAATGTAAAATCAATAGTTAAGATATCTTCTGTCGTGGGCATTCTCATGATCGTAGAGGCCCTGTTATTCATACCTTTGGGCATCAGTGTCTTTGGATTTAGCATATTGCAATTCCAGACCTTCGTCTTCCTTATGTTCAATGTTACCGACCAGTTTGCGGTCTTCAGCCTGAGGGAGAAGAGGCATTTCTGGAAGTCCAGACCTAGCACAAAACTCATGCTGTCTTCCCTGTTCGGAATATCGGTAGGTATAGTGCTTTCATACTTTGGCATATTTGTTGCCGGAATAGGCATAGTGCCCATACTGTCCATATTGGTGTTAGGAGCCGTATTCATGCTGATAAACGATTTTGTAAAGGTGGCTGCGCTTAAGAGATTCACTGCTAACGAGTGAATATGTGCAGCATATGACTACGTTTAGGTGGGATTTGATTACTATGGCGTTAGAATATTCTGCATGCATATGCTAGGAGAGAAAATTTTCGTTCCGTTATCTGCTTATACTTTTCAGCATTGTCCTTTTGATATCATAAAACTTGACATGTTCTTCCGCAGAATGTTTTTTGAGGAGCAGGTTAGGCGATGGATAGATGCCGCTATCAGTATGCTCTGCTATATGCAGCGCCCTGGAGCTCCAATCATTGCCTATACTAGCCGCAGTATGGCTGAATTTGCCAGTATAAAGATATGACCATGTGACTCTTTGATCAGCGTGCAGTATGGCCGATAGAGCAGTCTTTGATTCGTAATCGGCGATAATCATTATTGCCTCTTCTACAGTGAGCATCCGTTCATTCCTTCTGTCAGATATTGCAATCGCTTCTCTGAGGTTAGGGGCGCTTTCTTTGTTAAATGTCAATAAGGTGTATTCCTGATTTTTTATCTTGAAGTTCTCTTCGAATACGTTTTCCTGTCTCACAGTAGTTTTCAACGTTTCACCTAGACAACAGGTTGTAGGAAAGAAATAAATATCATATATTTGCTTAGAGTTTTGTGAAAATCATGGATATGACTGTTAAGCAACATGGTCAGAGAGTTGATTCAAAAAAGATACATGATGCAATAAATCGACCAGGTGCAGTGAAGCCGAAGGATTTCGTAAGAGAGATTAGAGACGCAGGGATTGTTGTGCTAGGCATGGGTAAAGGATGCGTACAGATACTGAATCCTGACAGTGGCATGAAAGGGCATGTGAATTCAAATGGTGAAAGTCTGAATAGACCCTACAGGCTCAAGATTGCACGCACCCTTGGAATTGAGCTGAGGAGAGATATTGAGTGATGCAGTTTAGGATAGTTCACGTATCAACAAGAAAAGATTTGTTTGTAGATTAAAAGAGCTTAGATCCGCAGTAAGAGATTAGCATTAACGGCTTTGGCAATGCCCTAACAGAGTGAAGTTCAGGGACCTGATGCATTTGCTTCTCTTCATCTCTGCAAATAGCTTCTTGATCTTCTGCGCATCGGCGTTTATGTTAAGCATGTCCAGACACATTGTGCCGTTATGCTGATGCACGGTTACCTTTATCTCGGCTTCAAAATCATGGAGTATGTTGGATACATGGTTCTTCTCGTTATCCCTGTAGGTTATAACAAATACGACATTGTGAATGCCTTTCAACGATTCCAGAACCTTGTACTCGCTCAGAAGAAGGTCTATGGCAGACCTGAGCATCTTTGACCTGCTTCTGAATCCAAGATTTTCCTGTATCTCATTAAGTTCCTGCAGTGTCTCCTTGTCCAGAGATATGCTCATTATTTCCATTTTATTACCAGTTAAGCTCATGAACGTCTTACTGCGCGCTTGTGGCTGTAGAGTCTTACAGCTTTTTTCATAGCGGCTCTGTAAGATAGAATGCCTATTAGCACTACTACTATTATGACCATGAAGAAGCCTATCCCAAGGTTATGAAGGTTGTGAACCTGTATCGGAGTTACTATTGCATATTCAAGTAATTGGGGAAATGCCAGTATTGCTGCGCCACCTATGGCAAACGCAATGCCTCCGTAAAGGAGAACGTCTGAGCTTATAGATCTTGACACAAAGGTAATCCCATGTTTTGTCAGCTTCTTTACCTTTGTCAGCCATCTTCCGAAGAATGCGCCGAATGTGACCTGCATTGTCATTGTACCTATGCCGAAAAGAAATCCAGGCAGCCATCCCAGCCAGGGGCTAGGCATAGATGGAGACAGAACAGTATATATTATCAATGCAAATGCTCCGAAACCGAATCCTGCTATCAGGCCGTGGACAAATGCCAGCTTGCTTGGAACCTGCTTTAGCTCGGCTGACATGTCCGAAGAATCTATTGGATTCTTTTTATGCTCGTATTCCATCCTCTGGTCTTTGCTGCCTTCCTTGTGCACATGAAATAACACGCCAAGCTTGTCCTCTATAGTATGCCAGTGCGGATAGATGTTTTCCCTTTTAATATAAATGCCTGCGACCAGCATCGCTATTCCTACGAAGACATAAGTAAGCCCGAATGCGAAAGCTGTCATGAAGATCCCGGCAAGGGCGAAGTATGCCACTTCAGAAAGGACGGCTCTCTGTAGCGTAAAGCCGCTTGAAAATATTAGTCCTGCTTTCATCCCTCCTTTTGTGCTTCCACTCCCTACAGCGTAAGAGAAGGTTATTGGCCATGTATGCTCGTCAGGAGTTATGCCGTGGACTATGCCAAGAAGATAAGATATAACCAAGGCAACTATAAATGCCACATTTGAAGGGTTGTATAGATTTATCTGCCCCGCAATACTGTTAGTGGATGATTGTGAATTTAAGTTATATGATTGCAAGATTACAATTATGACAATTATAATGGCGATTACTACTCCGGTTATGAGTGCGTATTTTTTTATTGACAAAGAAACGACCATGTAAATTATTAATTAATATGCTATTTATTATTAACAAGGTTTAATAAATATTGCTGTGTTCTGAACAAACAATGTGAGGGCATATCGTTAATATATTTGAGATTATACTGCGTGCTCCTTCCTTAGCATCTTAATCTTTTTCTTCCTGCCTCCAGGGGCTGAGTAATTGCCGATGTTCCCATCGGACCTTATCACCCTGTGGCATGGAATGACAGGCGCAAGAGGATTGATGCGCATTACAGAGCCGACTGCCCTTGCTGCTCCCGGATATCCTGCCATCTCTGCCACCTGCTTGTAGGTTCTTGTCTCGCCTTCGGGTATTGAAAATGTGGCAAGGAGAACTTTCTTTTGAAAAGGAGTAAGGGCGTAGCCTTCAAGTTTTCTTGTCATCTCCTTTCTTTCCATTAAAAGACCTTAGGAAAGGAATTTGTTCAGCTCTGGCATGTTTTCCAATGCGCGCTCCTGCTCCAGCTGCTTGAATAGCATGTACATTATACCTACTGTAAGAAGGACTCCCATGCCTGTTCCCACCGCTCCGGTAAGTGTTGCTACTGCAGCTAGAAAGCCGACGAAGAGGCTTCCGAGAATAGTTATAGTTGGTATGTATTTGTTCAGTACATTTTCGGTTATTCTAGGGTCTCTCCTAAAGCCAGGAATCTGCCAGCCCACTCCCTGTAGTTGTTCTGCGACATTCTTAGGGCTCTGTCCTGTCATCTCTATCCAGAACCTTCCGAATATTACGCAGAGGATCATAAGCACTAACATGTAGATTATAAAGTGCAGCCATTCTGGCACATATACAAAACCGCCTGTGGGAAGATATAGTGTGCTGGTTGCAGTTGCTAAGTATGAGACGTACGGACCGTAACCCCCTATCCCGCCGTAGCTGCTGGAGTATGGAAGAGGAAAGTCAGGAGATATGAGGTACACTATGCCTCCTACAAGGTTGTTGGTTGTCCCTCCTGAAGTAGTAGTTGTTTTTTGATAATACGCTATAAAATGCGCTAACGGAGCTAATCCTCCTGAAACTCCTGATAGGAAGCCGAACCATACTGTAAGACTGAGTATCATCGATGTTGCCAGGATTACAGGAAGTACGCTTACGTAAAGGAATGGGATTGGAAGTCTTCCACCGACTCCACGCAGCTGGCTGAATGCCAGTGGAACCTCGACCATTATATCATACGCATATATGCTCACCAGCATTACTAGCACTGAGAAGAAGAGCGGACCGAATGCGAGTATTGCATTTGGTATTGCTGTTGCGCCCCCTGCCACTATGGCAGCCAATGCCTCGTTCCCAAGTATGTTTATTGTTCCTGCTATTATGGAATACGCCACTCCTCCTGCTATGAAGAGGTTTATTCCTGAGGTGAGGCCGTATTTGACCATCATCTCATCAAGGAACACAACGATTATGGCGCTTATAGCGAGCTGTAGTACCACTATGCCGAAAAATGCAGGGCTTGCTATCGGCACGTACCCAGTGTATGTGAATATGAATGCTTCTATTATAGCTATGACTATTGCTGCAAGTTTCTGGATTGCCTGGAACCTTCCCTTTTGTTCAGGATCATTCATATCTATGTTAAATACGCCTGATCCCTGCAGCAGTTGGAGTATTATGCTGGAAAGGACTATCGGACCTATGCCTACTGTTATCAGTGTGCCAGTCCTTGCAGCGAATATGACGTTTATCAGCTGCTCCACAGGCTGCTGAAGAGTTGCGAGATTTACACCGTATGCAGGTGTGCTGAATAGTATGAAATAGGTACACATTATGACTGCGGTCCATTTAAGCTTGTCCCTGAAGGACAGAGGGGCAGCCGGCTTCTTTATACCAGGTATCAGCTTCAACACTGGGTCTAAGGATTTAATATTCATTTGTGCACCGTGGTCGTTATATCAACAATGTAATTCTTATTTTTATCAACGTTTATATATACATTGGGCTCTTTTGAGGTTTTGCCTTTTATGAAGCCTCTGGCCATTGCCGTTGATAGCTCTACAAAAGCAGAGTTGGAGTTATGATATGAATACGTTAGCTGCAGTTCTGCCGTTTTTGGTGTAATCTTTACTGATCCGCTCGAGGTTCCGAAATATCGTGCCATGTTTTCCAGCAGGGCTTCCGTTTCATCTTTTCCGTATCTTTGTGATAGTTCAATCCCTATTAGATAGAATATCTTGGCGATCTCACTCCTAAGCGGCTGTTTTGTCATTGGGATAAGAGGCAGCATATGGTATGCCACTTCTGACCTGTCACTGAATTTTATCTCATGGATATTGACCGCTATCGAGTCTATCACATCCTCCAACGAAGGATTGCTGTTGTTTTCAACGGCCCGTCCGGTATTTGATACGAACCTGCACACTGAATCTCCGTTGTATATACACTCCTTCTCAATTGTATTGATTATCTCTCCTGAATGGGCTGACAGATATCCTGCAATTATGCCTGCTTCAAACGAGTGTATCTTCGCCCCTACCTTCCTTACATTATGGTTTCTTGATCCTGATTTTATTACAAGCGCGTCTCTGAAGGGCTGGTAGACTATGTTCCTGAAGCCCAGCCGGCCTAGTACAGGAATTAGTGTGTTTTCACCCTTTCTGGAATTCGCGAATATGTCAATACCTATAGAATAACCGAAGTTGTATGCAGTCCTTGCAAGTTTTGGGGTTAGAGAGTATATCATATCCTCTATCACTATGCCATCACGCAGCTCTCTTGATGGGTTAATAATGCTCCTCACCAGCAGTCCTTCAGTGTCAGGTGCCCGAGGTATCTGAGGCTGGGTTGGTTTTTTAACGATGACTTTCCTTTTGACTGGCATGCGTTTTCTTGTGGATTTTTTGGTGTTTTTTGAAGCTTTCATGTTCTCTTCACAATTCTCTTTGCATAGGAATATTTATATCTGCTTTTTAAGAGCTATTAACAATGGACCTGCTATCGCTCATAATGCAATTGATAGTTGATACCTCTGCCTCATGGTTAAGGATGTTCATTGCACTTTTTCTCTCGGTGATGATAGGCATGCTGGTTGGAATATATGCTGCTGTCTCCGACAGAGCTGCGAAGATAGTACTGCCTGTTGTAGATGTCCTGCAGACGCTCCCGATACTGGCGTTTTTCCCTTTTGTAATACTTGTAGTGGTAAGTGCGCTGCCGGGATCTTTAGGAATAAATGCTGCGGTAATATTTCTTATAGTTACAAGCATGCTGTGGAACATAATTTTTGGTGCTTATGAAGCAATAAAGACTCTGCCTAAGGAGATGATAGAGGTTGCGGATATGTACGGATTCAGCAGTTTTGACAAGCTTAGGAAGATATTCATCCCGGCAAGCATACCCCGCGTCATAGAACAGACAAAGCTTTCATGGGCTATTGGCCTCTTCTATCTTGTTACTAGCGAGATCTTTTCTGTAGGCAATAGCAAGTATCAGGTCACTTACGGAATAGGGGTGGCACTTGTGACTCTCGGTGCTACAAACATATACTACTACCTGATAGGCATTGCGGTATTCATCGCGTTCGTTATCGCAACAGTGTTCCTTTTCTTCAACCCGCTTGAGAAAAAGTTCAGCCTTGGACAGACCAGGGACGTTGATGTTATGGGATATAAGCATGCTGCTGCACTGGTAAGCACCGTGAGGAAAATTTCATATGTTCAGCATGCAACTAAACTTTTAGTTAGTGGAGGAAAGATGGTGAGCGGCAGTAGGATAAAAATTGCAACAAGAACAAAATTACCTTCTGCCAAAAATAAGAGGATCAGGAATAAAGATAACAGCAGGCTTTATAGGTATGTTCCGCACGTCTTTGCAGTTGTCATTATCCTGATATCGGCGTATTTTGCCATACAGTCTAATATATTGCAGTATGAATGGGAGGTTCTGGTAGCACTTTTTGCTACCTTTGTAAGAGTATGGGTAGCATATGTTGTTATACTGATAGTGGTTCTTCCCTTATGCGTATATCTATTGTTCACTTCTAGAAATAAATCAAGGTATACATCTACCTTCCAGATAATCGCCTCTGTACCTGCCACTATACTTATACCTTTGATAGTCATTGGCTTCAAAGATATGCCATACGGACCTAATCTTGTTGCATTCCTGATATTCTTCCTTAGCGGCATATGGTATGTGATATTTGGCATAACATCCAACTCAGGTGTGCTTAAGAGCATTATAGAAGTAAGGGACGTTTTTGGAGTAAAAGGCAAGGAAGCTTGGAAGAGGATTTACATAGGTGCAATACTCCCGGGGCTTATAACAGGAAGCATAACCGCAATTGCTGCAGAGTGGAACGCCAGCATAGTTGCAGAATACTTCACAAGCGGAGGAATTTCAGGAACGGGAAATACTGTAATAACTTCTGTCGGAGTGGGAATGGGTAAGCTGCTTGACCTTGCTTTGAATGCAAACAATATCGGATTGCTTGCCCTGGCCATAATAAACATGGTACTTATGATATACCTTATAAATTTCTTTGTCTGGAAGAAATTATACAAGAGGGTTTCGGATTATTACAAGTGATATTTAATGAAAAACATCTTGTCCATAGAACATGTGTCATTCGGTTTTGAAGACAGCGGCATAAAAGTAATAGACGATTTATCATTCCAGGTTAATGAGGGAGAGTTTGTTTCGATAATAGGCCCTTCTGGATGTGGCAAGTCCACGCTCCTTAGGATAATTGCAGGTTTGATACCTCCTGAAAGAGGAAAGGTTTATTACGCAGGCAAGAAGATAGACGGACCTGCCCGCGGGATTGGCTTTGTGTTTCAGGATTTTGCACTGATGCCTTGGTTAACAAACCTTGAGAATATAAAGATTGGCTTATCTCTTACGGATTTTGATGAAGATAAAAAAAATAGCATAGCAATAGGGCTTATGAACAAACTCGGGCTGGAAGGCCTTGGTATGCAGTATCCAAATTCCCTGAGCGGAGGCATGAAACAGAGAGTAGGTATTGCACGGGCAATAGCTTCTGAACCTAATCTGCTGCTTATGGATGAACCTTTCAGTTCGCTTGACGAACTGACCGCAGAAAACCTGCGATCAGATATAGTGTATATGCTCAAGAGCAATGATATCTCTGTAAAATCGATAATAATGGTAACCCATAATGTTGAAGAGGCAGTGGAGCTTTCAGATAGAGCAATCGTACTTTCCAAAAAACCTTCTCACTTGAAAAGAATAGAGCAGATAAGGCATAGCAGGCCCAGGGATAGAAAAGCTGCATGGTTCAGCAAAGCCGAGAGTGACATATACGCAGATCTGACAGATTAAGGTTATCTAGGCAGAGACCATACATCCTTTTCAGGATCATATCTCATTAATTTTGTCCTAAGAGCCCAGTCGACAAAAAGACCTTTTAGCATCGCGTTATTTATCGCTTTCTCACCGTGGAATACAAGCCCCATCGATTCCATGGATTCAAACAATTCGTCTGAGGTAAGTTCACCTTTGGATAGCAGTTCTACTGCACTTTTGAACGGATCTATAGCTTTGAGTTTGTTCCGCAGTATTTTGGTCATGTTTCTTAGGTTTAGCTCCTCCCCTTCCTTGGTAAGTTTTATCTTGGAATCCTTAGTATGGGTAAATCCAAGCATCTCGCATACCTCTATAAGAGGCAGTAGAGAGTCTATATCAATCTCGGATTCCTCTGCAAGTCTGGCGAGATCCATCTTGTCGTCATTCTCCTTTATTATCTTTAGGATTCCTCGCATCCTGCTTATCCCAGTACCTAGAGGAAAGAGTTTAGCCATATGTGGCTATAGGCAAGATTAAGCTTATATTCCTTTTCTTGTGTTCGGAAATCAGTTAATGCCGTAATGGTTTAGGAGCTCCGTGATGCCATCATTCAGGTTTATTTTTGCTTCGAAGCCCAGCTTCTCCTTTGATTTCCTAGTGTCTGCAAGAGTGTGTGTAACATAGTTGCTTATCTTGTTCGGAACATACTGCACCTTAAGCTCCTTTCCTGATAGCTCGTTTATTTTCTTCACAGTATCATTCAGAGAATAGCTTTTTCCTGTTCCTACGTTGAATATGTCATAGCCTTTGTATGAGGATGCCAGTATTGCGGCCCTTACTACATCAGATGCGTTTGTAAAGTCCCTTGTCTGGCTTCCATCTCCGTATATCACTGCAGGCTGGTTGTCCCTTAGCGCCCATATGAACTGGGTCACAAGGTTTGCATACTGCTTCTTGTTCTCCTCCCTTTTTCCATATACAGAGAACAGCCTTATCCCCGTAGCGTCAAGATTGTAAAGATTGGTGTAAAGTTCTGCCAGCCTTTCCACATAGTATCTAGCTTCCGTGTAAAAATCGGTCACCTTTGGCATCAGATCCTCTGAATAAGGCATCTGCAAGCCATTATACAGTGATGATGAGGATATGAATACTGTCTTTGCATTCTTTTCTATCGAGTATTTGAATACCTTTACGGCTCCTTCAACTACTTCGTGTACCCTGTTGTTATCTTCTTTGTACATAGGTGTTGAGGAGTACATTCCCAGATGGAATATGTAGTCAGGATCGACGTTTGCCTTGCTTATGTCCTTTGAATCTATCTTTAGCAATCGCACATTATTGTTCCTTATGTCTTCTGCGAGGTTTGCTTCTGTGCCGGTATGCATATTGTCTATAACAGTTACGCTGTTATCCTTTGCAAGTTCTGAAACAAGATTGCTTCCGATGAAGCCAGCTCCTCCAGTCACTATTATCTCTTTGTTTTTTAACTCCATAGTACTCGCCGTCTTATCATTTGGTAGTTTTTTCACATATAAAAAGGTTGCTTTTGCTAGGATAGGCCCAGGTCTTGGAGTTGAGTTTCTAGAAGAGTTTGTGCTTCGTTTAAAGGTAGCCCGTTGGCCATAGCAGGTATAATTGCTATTGCATATGAGCCGTCATATGAAACTAAGTAAGATGTTATATTATAGTTAGTATAGCATCCGCACATATTACTGTAGTTACTAGGATAATATGCATAGCTGGCATTCCCGTATCTGCCGGTTCCAATCCCTGTACTGTTTAATGAACCATGTAGATTGGGATATTTAATGTATTGTTTTGCAGCTGAAACATTGGCGAGTTTGTACCAGTTAACAGTTATGGAGGAGTTTGTTCCGGATATTGTTACTGAACCGTATCCGTAATCTTTAACTGAGGTGTTAATTAAAGCACCGGTTGTCGTGTTTGTCCCGTAATATTCGAGTGTAGAGGCATTCAAGTCTTCATAGGCAGATGAGATTGTGTAATTCCTGCCGAGTATTTCATAGACCTGACCTGGCGTAATTTCATATTTATACACAGGCGTGGTGGTTGTAATAGGCTGAACGCTGTTATTGTTCGGGATTCCTGAACCTATGGTTCCCCCTACAGGAATACCGTTGCTTCCTGTGGAATTGTTTGTGTTAAAAGAGAGGTATGTGATTAAACCTACAATTACGAGTATTACAATCACTACAGCGATTAAGAATGTCTTTTTCTTAATTAATTCTGGAGGAAGAGGTTTGTTATACGAGTCGAAAAATGCCGTTACACCTTCATTATTTAGATAATAAATTATCAGAACTCCTACTATGATAGACACTATGGCAGTTAAATTTAGTAATATAAGGGATAATAATGATAATAAAGTGGCTAAACCTGTAAATATTATTGCAATCCACCATGCCGTTTTTATCCCGTACCAGAACCCGTAAGAGACATAAAATGGCAATACAACAGCTATCAGAAAAACCAAGAGTATGATTATGAACGCTATTATCTCTGTTAAAATGTTAGCTTGCCCGTTGATACCTATGTAGTTACCAGTGAATACGCTAAGAAAAACTCCTATTCCTATAAACACAAATGCCAAAAATGCTGCCGCCCCAGCTAAACCGTATAATATGGCAAGAAGCGTGACTCCAAGAGGCCTTTCTACAGATGTGTTGGCAGAGTCATTCTGCTGTGTGGGTGCTGCAGTTGGAGGATACAGATAAGTAGAATCGTCCGGCATTGTAAACACTACACGTTCAATAAGTTATATGTGATTGCTTTTAAAGTTTGCGCTTGTGATGGCACATTATAGGAGTTTCCCAAGCAACGTCATCCCAGTATCTGGTTTATGGTAGCTTATTGGAACAGCTGGATTCAGGCTTGAAGAAAAATGTATAGCTGGATTAATTTTGCTTGGGAAAGACCGAATGGGTTTTTCAGAGTCTTCCAAGATAATGATATATGAGTGCTATGTTGGCCAGAATAAGCGCACTGAATAGATATAGCTGGTATGTGCTTATGTAGAAGTTTATCAGAGTGACATCCGCAACGGTTGCGCCGACTATGTATAATAGCGATACGAATATTGGGACAGTACACGCGCAGCTGGCTATTGTGCCTCCTGCAAGCAGGATTATTGAGCCTGATACACTGCCCGTGATTGCCCGCCCATACTTTATTCCCCCATGGATAGATGATACAGCTATTGTTAGAAGTAGAGCAGACGTTATCACCAATGTATATAGTAGATATATTGGAACTGTCAGAAGGAACAGGCCATAATTGCTACTTGTTATCAGATAGTAGAAAACATAATAGTAAATTATTGCTGCGACTATAAGTACAGCAAGGTATATTGGTTTTGTAACTATGGTTACTAGTTTCTTGGCCCTGCTCATCGCGCTTTTCTTGGGCCTTTTGTGGGATTTTTTAGCGCTTTTGGTATTCTTTGCCATTTTTATTACCGGTTAAGATCAGAATGAGCCCTTCTGTATCTGCTGTTCTATCTTGCTTATTGCAGGAAGCCCGCATGCACTGATCTGAGTTGAATTGTTTAACGTCAGGCACATCTCCGCTGTGTAAAAGTCTGCTGCAGCGTACTCTGACCATGCAAACTGGTCGTTAGGCGAGTTTAGAGAGTTGAGAATCTGTGCATGAGTCATGAAGGTAAGTTCAGGATAGCCTCCGACGATTGTAGTGGTGTTGCCAAAATCTACGCCGTCTGCACCATCTAATTGATAGTTGCCCCATATAGTGTATGGAGTTCCGTTGAAGTTGTTTAGTTTGTTTATCAGATTGAAAGCTGCGATATCGCTCTGGTTGTTAGAACTGTTTACCTCTCCCCCTATCACGGACATCGGCTGAAGAGCAAATCCTCCTGTTATTGGGTATTCGTCTTCAAGAGTGATGAAGTTTATGTAAGGACTGGTGTAATGGTTAGTCAGGTTAAGCCCAGGAGTATTGTAGTTGTCCTTGTTCCAGTACAGAGTAGGCACATCGCTGTCTCCGAGGGAGCTGTATCCTTTATAAAGTTGGTTGAATGTGCCGAACCTTGACAATGCAAGGGCCATTGCCCATCTGTTCTCTCCGCAGAACACGCAGGTTATTGATCCTAAGTATATGACAGAAGGCTTACCATTGATTATAATGCCGTTAACTGTGTTTACCTTCAACGAACCTACCAGATAGCCTATAGGATTCTTTATAGAGCCGTTAAGGTACATCTCGCCTGCCTTTTCGAAGTAAGCGTTTGGAGCATCGTTTATTACACTGAGCGAGCTGGAGTTAAGCGGCTGGTCTATGTTTACAAGTCTGGATCCGAACGTAGTTGCATTAGTAGTAGTGTTTGTTGTGTGGTTTGAAAGAGCCACAGGGTGCTGGCTTACTTCTACAAGAGCAAACATCGCTATCGCTATTGCTATAATCGCTACTGCCAAAGAAACCGATGAGATTATCTTTAGCGTTCGCATTGTACGCTTGTAAGATGTCAGCGTTTTTTGAGTGTCTTGCTTTCTTACTGCCATGATTAACAACTACAGTATGTAGTATTTACTTTCAGTGCATATTTTATAATATATCGGTATTTTTCTCTTGTAACCTTGTATTTATGTTATGCAAATATTTAAGTAGAGCTGGCGTTATTAGGTATTAAGGTTATTTTATGAGTAAAAAGAGCGAGATAGATAAGGTTGAAAAGTTAATGAAAGATGAGATGAAGGATAAGAAGCGTTTTAGAAAGCTAAAGGAAGTTACAATAGCTGAAGACTTTGCTGCAATGAACACCAATGAAGCAACTAGATGGAACGCCGGAAATCCTGCAATCGGAGAACGTTTGCACAGCAACTCCCCAATGTCTGCAAAGGTACTGTACGCTTTGATATTCGTTTATGTCATAATTGTTGCGTTATATCTTGTGTCCGTTGTTTTGAATGTAGCTTTGTAGAAAGTATACGACATGTCTGCTGTTTGAATCATAAAATTATAGAATAGGTAGTATTAATGGCTCAACTTTCCAAAGAGATGGTAAAGGAAAATCTTCTAGAAATTGCAGAGATGTCTGATGCACACTGCCATCTTGAACTCTTCAAACATCCTTTGGAGACGATTGAGATGGCGCGTGAAGAAGGAGTTGGGATAATCATAACGGCTGGAGGTACAGTGGAAGGCAACATGGGAGCGGTTGAGATGACCAATTATGATGGCGTATTTGCTACAATAGGCATAGATCCTTCTGCTATAGAAGATGCTGACAGGATAGATGATATCGAGATGCAGATAAGGGCAAACCCTAAGATAATAGGGATAGGAGAGGTTGGACTTGATGTGAAGTATCTTGATAAGTATGACCTTGGACTGCAGAAGGATATCTTTAGAAAGCAGATTAAAATCGCTGAGGGACTTGAGATACCTGTAGTAGTGCATTCGCGTGGGATGATGAAGCATGTCATAGATATTGTGAAGGAGTCTTCTGGGGTGCGTTTTATGATGCACTTCTTTGATGGTACTCTTGAGGAGGCGCAGAAACTGGCAGGCATGGGCCACCTGATATCGATACCACCAAGGCTTACCTCGAACAGGAAAAAGATTATAAAGCATCTTGACATAGGTAATATAGTAGTTGAGACGGATTCCCCGGTTGCCGGACAGAAACCTTCTGATGTGAAGGAAACCTTGGAACTCATATCCAAAATGAAAGGCATTGGCTTTTATGATGTGGCTTCTATGGTAACTGGGAACCTGAAGAGGTTTTTTTATATTTGACACTTATGGGCCCGTAGCTCAGCTTGGACAGAGCGACAGACTTCTAATCTGAGGGTCGCGGGTTCAAAAGACCTTCTGAAAGTCCCGCCGGGCCCGTACATAAAGTGATCTTATGGGAAATAATAAGGAATTTGACGAGATGATTGCGCAAATCAAGCAACAGATAGACTCGTTGCTCAATGATAACAGCGTTCCGAGAAATGTTAAGAACTCACTTAGTGAAGCCAAAGCCGCTCTTGAACAGGAAAACAACGCGTATTCAGTAAGAGCCGGAACCGCAACATACAAGGTAGACGAGATAAGCAATGACATAAACCTGCCGCCTTATGCAAGGACGGTAGTATGGAATATACTCAGCATGCTTGAAGGCATAAAGGAGTAGCTTTTATCAAGTCTTTATTAATTCTTTTGCCCTAATTCTTAGTGAGAGCATGGGTTTCAAGGTTGATAGTAGGATAAAACGTGCTATAGAGCGCGATAAAAAGTTTATGATTACTACTACAAAGGAGGACTTTCCGCTTGTTGTACAGAGAGCAAGCGGAGATTATATCTATGATATTTCTGGAAACCGGTTCATCGATTTCTCCACATTCATATCAGTATATAATTTCGGCGGCAATTCCAAAAAGGAGGTAAGGGATGCGATAAGAAAGCAGATGGAGCTTCTTATGCATAATGCATTTACAGATTATTATGCAGAAGGTCCTGTTAACTTTGCGGAAAACCTGTTGAAGATGTTCCCAAAGGGCTTTGGCAGGGTCTTCTTCTCCAATTCTGGAACAGAAGCAAATGAAGCTGCGCTTAAATTCTCCAGGATATTCACTAAAAGGAAGTATGTCCTTGCATTTTACGGAGGATTTCATGGCAGGACATACGGTTCATTATCAATGACAGCGTCTAAAACCGTTCAACGTGAAGGTTCTGGTCCATTTGGCCCGGTAGTGCATGCACCTTATGCTTATTGCTACAGATGCCCTTTCAAGCAGGAATACCCTTCATGCGGAATGGCATGCCTTGATTACATTAAGAAGTATCCTCTTGCAAAGGAGATACCTCCTGAAGAGACTGCCGCGATATTTGTAGAGCCAGTACAGGGAGAGGGAGGTTATGTAGTACCTCCAAAGGAGTTCATAAAGGGATTGCGAGAGATTGCAGATGATAACGGAATGCTCCTTATTGACGATGAGGTACAGGCAGGATATATGCGCACTGGAAAGTTCCTTGCCATGGACAACTTTGGCGTTAAAGCAGATATCTACACCTTTGCAAAGAGCATAGGCGCAGGACTGCCAATGGGAGTTACAGTAACAAAAAGCTCGCTTGGAGATCTGAAGCAGGGTATGCACGCGAATACTTTCGGCGGCAATGCAACTGTAACTGCAGGTGCAGATGCCCTTCTTGGTTATGTGAGAAAGAATATGCACAGGATAGAATCAGGAATAAAGGAAAGATCAAGAATAATGATGAAACGCCTCGATGCAATGAAGGATAAGTATGAGATAGTTGGAGATGTGAGAGGCATCGGGATGATGATCGGCATTGAGATTGTCAAGGACAAGAAGAGCAAGACTCCTGGAACCGAAGAGAGAAACAGGATAATAAAGGAAGCATTTGAACATGGACTCGTCCTCCTGCCTGCAGGAGAATGCTCTATAAGGATAATCCCTCAGCTTGAGATTGACAAGAAGGTATTGGAGAATGGCCTGGACATACTTGAAGAAGCTATAAGGAAGGTTTCTTTATCCGCTTAGACTCTGCAAATCTTTTAATATCATAATCAGCCATAGTTGTTTAGTGGCAGGATGATAAAACACAGGAACAGGACTGGGGCCGGTACGAAAGATGATAAGAAGAGCATAGGCTCTGCGGAAGAGTTCAAAGAGCATGTAGGTCACGTTTCTGAACGTGTAAAGGATGCATACGGACAGGATAACGGCACACATAAACAACCCAATAGCCCAGGGGCTAAAGAATTTATAGATAAAGTTGGCAGGACTTCTGACAGAGTTTATAATACGTTAGTAGGTATTAGTTCTGCAGTGATAATTTTTAGCGGAGTGGCCATCAATAATTATATTATGCCACTAAGTCGAGAACTTATTAATGAACAGCAGGAAATCTTAGTTGAAAAGGCAATACTTCCGGAAATGAATAGAAAACACCAAGCTGTAGGTGAAGCTGCTACCAGTGGTTTACTTACGGATAGAGTAGTAGCTAAAGTGAATATCAATAAAATTGATGGCAATTCTTACAAAAAAACAGATGGGCGTTTGTACGGAGTGAAAGATTCGTGGTCAGTTCAGCTTAACGTTAACTTAGGCATACTGACCAAAAATAAAACAGATTCCTCTGTTCATGGGGAGGTGCTGTGGTTACAGGACGTGTTCAGCTCTGATAAAGGGAAAGTAGAGATTACTTCTGAGATATACCACGGGACGGTACGTATTGCAAAAGAGGAAATTAGGCGCCGACAGGTATTGAATACTGATTCCATACTTCCTTGGCGATCGAGAGATCTTGCTAAGGAGGAGGAAAAGCCTGTAGATGTGATCGATAACATAAAGGGCAAAGGGAAGACTGTTACGGATATGAATGGAAATGACACTTATCACTACACTAAACATATAGATATGCCAACAGAAGCGGTACACCTTGCACTTGATATTAGAACAGCGGTTAAAAGCCCGCATGAAGTGGAAATAAGTTTTGGTTATGCACCTATAGAAAAAGATGGCGTGGTTGATTGGAAAGAAGAGGCAGTTTTTGACAGGGTAACGTATCACGCTAGAGGAACAGTAGTAGGTGCCAAGATTGGATTTAGCAAAATTTATGATGCGGGGCTTACTATTGACGGATTTGCAAATGGAGAGTTTGTATATGCGCAGAAACTCAGTGGCAATCTTGGATTGTATGAAAGTGATAACGGAAAATTAATTCCTATGGAGACAAGCAAACTTACGGATTGGCAGACGGCAGAGTGGTCATATAATGTGAAATCGATAGTCATACATAAGGGAGTGGTTAAATTAGGAATTGATACAGACAAGAGTAAGAAGCAGATGCTGGAATAGTATTAGACATAGCTAAGAAGGTTGAACTGGCCTTCCGTGCCTTCCTTTACTGGTTCTTCGCTTGAGAATATGCTGTTTATCTCCTCCTTTGTAAGGTAAAGCCTCTGCTTTATGTAATCGTCAAGATCATACTTGTCTGCAAGATTTATCGCCATCTCCAGATATTTTTCAATACCTCCTTTTGATATTGTAAGAAGGAGCTTGCCGCCGTCTTTCGTGCATTTTCCAGACAATGGGATGCGCCTGTACTTTGTGTTGCACGATGAGCATCTGAAGATCTGCCTTGAGAACGAATGGAGATTGCCTATAAGGTCAGGTATGAAGTGCCCTGTTATTACCTTCCGCGCAGCATTTTTCTTGTCAACAGCATGTATCATGTCCATAAGGTTGAACTCTGCATCCAGCTTCTCTCCCATAGTCTTGAACTGAGTATAGCTTGAACGCTTCGGTGAAACGTTTACGGCAGCGTATGAAGTATGGTGTGTAAACATTATATTCGAATATATGCTCTTGGATCCGAGCCTGTTCTCCACTATCTCCAACTTTGCTTCTGAAGGGGAGACTCTCTCGTATGCCTTCCTGTAGAATTCGAGAGGGTAGCTTGCGACACACTCCATTGCGTGCACTTCGTCATCCACTTCCTCAGGCTTTACATTTACGGTAAGAATTATCGGGATGTCCATGGTGCCGCCAGTGCTGCTTGGATGGTACTCTCTTGAGAAGTTTATCAGTGCGTCTAGGAGAAGCATTGTGGAATCTTCGTCTCCGTCGCAGTTCCTCCTTCTTGCGCATATGACATATGGGTGAGCAAAACCGACATTTGCGTCTGTGAATCCGATTATCCTGTTTGTTACTCCGCACGATGTGTGGGGTGAAAGTGTTATGACCAGTTTGCCTACCAGGTCGTTTATGGTAGTGGCGTTATAGAACGGCTTTAGTCCGTAGAATCTTTCAAGCAGTTCATCGACGAATCTTGCAGTCTTGAGAAGATAGTCTGCCCCTCTCCTGTTTAGTATCACATCCTGGTGCATCATCTCTACCAGCTGCGTATCTTCGATAAGCTCGTTGCCCAGATAATCCTTTGTATAGCCCAGCTGCCTCGCTGTCTCGACAGTTATTCCAAGCTCAACAGGATAGAAGTGAGTTATCGGCATGTCTGTAGCGTCAAACCTTGACGTGCCGTCCTTGAATATGTAGATATTGTGAAATGCCCTTAAGATTCCTTTTTCCATAGGCTCGGTGTACTTGTTTGCATTCACCATGCCTTTTATTCCCTTAAGCACCTTCGGCATCTTATTTATCCCCAGCTTTGCCATAGCGTTGGTCACAAGTTTGGTAAGGTCTATCTCCCTCGGGTAATATCCGACACCGTGAACCTCGCATCTTGGACAAATGTCTTCTACCGTAGAGGAACATATGGGGCATATCTTCTCCACGTACGCATGCCTTGAACAGTCATAGCAGTACGGAGTATCTATTATCCTCTTGCAGCTGCTGCACCGGTATCTCGCTATTTCCACTGACATCTGGTGCTTGAATTTCTTCATGTCATTTGAATATGCGCTGGAGATGTTCCTGTCCCTGCCACCGTATGATCCAAGCGGGAAGAGGATATTTGGCGCTGGTTTCATCAATCTCTCTTTTGCCTTCTCTGGTCGCCCTATCCTTGCACCTACAAAGGTCGACCTTCTAGGTATCTTGAATTCGCTTAACTTGTTTACGTATTCTAACGTATCGGTTTCAGGACTCGCCGATCCTTCTTTATCGACGTTTATAGAGGCAAGAAGCGCATCCCATAATCCCTTTTCAGTTACCAGATGGTCTCCATTTATAGTATGTGATACATTAAGCAGCTCGAGTATCCTCTTTGCTTTGTTGTCTGATTTTATCTTTTTATTAGTCTCAAGATCCTCTGCTTTGTTGTTCCTTATATACTCCCTCAGATAGTCCAACTCTTGTGCAGATATGGACTGGAATTCGAACAGGAACTTGGGGTGGATAGGTATGGAATGCCTGGCAGAAATGGACCTTGCCTCTTCGAAAGTAATAGAAGCATGGTCAACCTTGATATCTGGTTGCTTTTCCCTTAGCTCCAACTCCCACAGCTCCTCTGTATAGCTAGGAGTTTTTAGCTGCGTATTTGATTTCTTGAAGTCGCCATATGTGACAAGAATGTCTCCTACATTTATTATCTCATTTATCTGACCCTTGAGTCTCTCTGCAGTCTCCGCATCGTTTATCCTGAGTGCTGTGCCATCCTTTAGAGTTACGAATGGGCCTTCTATAGAGTCTACAGGAGCGGCTACGCAGCCCTTTCCTGGGAATTCTACTTTCATCTGAGTCCCGGTAGCGATGAAACTCTTTAGTATTATCATGGTTGCAGGGCTGACTCCTTTTGCTGCTATGCCTGTGAATCTTGACCTGCCGTACCTTAGCCTGAATCCACCCGTCATGCCAGGATACGCGAGTATTGGACGGCCGGCCACTATTTCCTCGAGAAATACTGCTTTTGAATCCTTTGGCTCTGTCTTCTTTACCTCTACTTTTATTATGTTGTTTAGCCAATCCCAGTTCAGCCCTACGGACTTTGTCTCTTTTAGCATTTTCTTTGCCTTCTGGGCTATTCCTTCGCACACGACCAGAGGAACTCCACCCCTTACTTTGTTTGTTATCGGAACTTCCTTGCCGTTTGACAGGGTTCTTTTCATGTTTGCATGTACTCCCACTTCTAGAATGCCTGGAGGCATGCCGTCTATGCAGACCGGGCAGTTCCTCAGTATCTCTCTGACGTCCTGTTCAGGAGGCTTGTACTGGAGCCTTGCTATCCTGTCATGGTAGAGCTCTATCTCTTCCATATATCGCTCTATCTCATCCTCAGTGGGTTTGTAGTCGCTTATGTTGAATATTCTTCTGCAGTGGTCAGCAAGTGCTACGGAGAGTGCCGCAGATGTTCCGCCTGCGCCTCTTATAGGGCCGGCATAGCAGATGCATAGGTAATCAGTGCCATCCCTGTTCTTATACTTTGCAAAGCTGCTTATCCCTTCGGTAGGTGCGACAAGAATGCCCTCTGTCAGCACTGCTACCCCTACTCTCACTGCAAGCTCTATCCTCTTAAGCTCCTCGCGATTTGAGAAGCGTTCGTTTGTGCATATCTCTTTTGCCACGTCAAATGCAAGCTTGTTCCTTGACTGCCCTTTTTCCACAGCCCGTATTATGTCCGATAGCCCTTCAACGTTTATCAGTCCCTCCACCCTGCTTGCAAGGTCCGGAGCAGGTCTTATCTCCACGTATGGCTTGGGATCGTATCCTTTGGAGCGTGCCTCTGAAGCAACAGCATAAGCTGTGTTGAATTCTTCCTGGATTTTATTGAAATAAGAGTCTATGTCCATGCTAATCATTTATCAGATTGAAATCCACATTGAAGAGCTCCATGGTCTTCGTGTTGTATATAGGGAGAACCGCAGGGGTGGGCATATGCCCCAGCTTTATCTGGTACGACGTCCTTGCCTGCCATGTCCCGCTGTTGACTATCAGGGTACCGTGGTAGTCCGTGTTTCCATTCTTATGAAGGTGTCCCATGTGCAGTATGTCGGGCACCTGGTCCATTATCATCTGGTCGGTAGATGAAGGAACGATTGGATTGTGACCGTATACTGGAGAGAGGTGCCTGCGCTTAAGTACTTCTAGCATTGCATCTTCAGGCTTTGAGTAGCTCAGTCCCTTTATTCCGTGAATGACAGAATCGAGAGAGGTTCCGTGGTATGAGAGTATCTTTATCCCGTCAAGCGTGACATAGCCTGGACTTGACATCATGTGTATATTCTTGAACTTCATCTCCTTCAGGAACTCTTCTGCAAGAGGAGGCTGTGGTTCTGCTCTCTGCATAGCGTCATGGTTCCCGGGAAGCATAAATATCTCTATGTTCTCAGGGATCTCGGCAAAAAGCTCGAACAGGAAGTTATACTGCCTGTATATGCTCTCTATGTTAAGTTCGGTTTCCTGGTTGGGATAGACACCTATGCCGTCTACAAGATCGCCTCCTACGACTATGTACTTTACCTTCTCCGCAAGATCCTGCTTGTAGTTTGCAGATAGGTTTATCCACTTTATGAAGCTCCTGAACTGCTTTTCCATGAAGAGCTTTGATCCAGCATGTACATCGGACATAAAAGCTATTGCCATGTCCTCTTCGGTGCGCTTCCTCTGTTTTATCGGTATGTCAGGCCTTATCATAGTGTTTGCCATTATGAAAGGATTTGATATTCTTCCTCGTATCCCAACAACTTCATCGACAAGAAGCTTTTCCGCATCTGCAAAGAGGCGCATCTGCTCCTTTGAACTCTCTTTTGAAGGCTTGAGGAAGAGAACCTTTGCTGTGCCTGTAGAATCCTCTATGGTTACCAGTATATGACCATTCTTTGTGGTAATCTTATCATATACCATCCCTATTATCCCTAGCTCTCTGCCATTCATTAGTTGTTTTATGGACTCTATGTTCTTGAGAACCTCGGTGAACTTAACATTCCTGCCTTCGAGTATCATTGTCTTCAGCCTGTCCAGCCTGTTGTTGAAATATTCTGCAAAATCAGATGCTTTTGCTCCTGTCTTCTTTACTTCAAGGTTTCGTATTGAGAAGTTGTGCTGTGTAATAGGCGTTATCCGAGGTCTTTGTATTACCTGTTCCCTGACGATAGCTTCGGGAACATGGCTCTGCATTATCTGGTCTAGAACCTGTTTGTTGAGAATCCTCGGACCTTTTGCGTCCTTGAAGAAGCTGACTATATGTGCAGTCACCGATTCTATATCTGTGCCATTGAGGTCGGTAGCTTCGAGGTCAGAGCTGATTATAGCTATCCCGTTTAGTCTCTTTGCAAGCTCTGTTACGACCTCAGCCATACTCTCCCCTATGATTAGCAGTATGGATTAGCCGAAGCTTCTTTTATACCTTTTGCAGCCTTGTGCCTAAGGTTTGTAAAAGACCTTATTTTTTAGGCTTTGACTCCTCTTTAAGCTTTGACTCTTCTATGTCAAGGCTCTTTGCAAGCTGCGCCTTGTTCTTCGTGTCTATCTTCTCAGGAAGGTATTCAAGATGTGCAACATTGCACTTCCTCTCCTTAGGCCTTATCGAGGTTACTACCATTACGAATTTGTCGTCTACTACCTTTGTTATTGCGGCCTTGCTGCCTGCATCTCTTCCGAACTTCTTTATGCATATTCTGCCTTCTTCAATTAGTGCCATATATATCACTTAAGCTTAAAACGAGCACTTTTTTATGCCAGTTAACTCTTTTATTTGTTTGCTTTGTTGTACTCTTTCAGTATCATTTCCGCTATAGCCTCAGGGCTCCTGTCCTCTGTGTCTATTATCATGTTGAACGGGCTCAGATCCTTTCCGAATTCTATATTATAGAGCTCTTTGTAAAGCGCATAGTTCTCCTTGTCCCTGACTATCACAGCGTTCTCGCTCTCCTCCATTGACGAATGATCCCTTTTTGACATGCGCTTGGCCCTTTTTGAGGCGCTGCAGTGCAGCCATACCTTGAAGCCCTTTTTGGATATCCATGGAGCGGTGTAGCTTGTTAGTATGATGTTGCCCTTTTCTACCTTCTCCTTCATTATCCTGTCCGCTTCTATGTCGAATTCCGGGTCTTTCTCCCTCTCCTTGAGGAATCTTATCCCGTCTTCAGTATCCCACCACTCTGCGCCTGAAGGTTTGTAGCCGTGCTTGGCTGCAAGCTCCTTGAGTATGTCTCCTCCGCCAATCATCTTCAGGTTTAGCTTGTCCGCAAGTAGCCTTGCAACTGTAGTCTTGCCTGCCGCAGGCTCCCCTGATAGTATAATTGCTTCCATAATATCCGCTGATGGTTCAGTGCGATATCATCTGCAGGACGTAGTTCTTCTCGCGCATCCCTATATCGTTTATCTTCATCTCTCCGTTCTCTATCCTGCTTGCGAGCTTTATCACGTTGCTTGAGCATTTCGAGCATAGCACGCCTCCGAAGAGCCTTGCGTTTGTCTTTGCGCTCTTGCTCTTGCCCTGCGTGGCCCTTGGTATGCCGTTCAGCTCATTCTTGCATATTGCACAATGAGGAAAAGAGCCTTCCTTCCTTTTGTAGTGTATTACGTGCCTGTTCTTTGGGGTTACCCTGTCCAGGCGCCTGAAGCTTCTTGATCTGTGCATTGGTTTTGGCATAGTATCACTTCTGAGTATTCATATTTTGTACTTTATTGGGAGTAGTTAACATTATTATTGTTTTGCCCGTTACTCTCTGCCATTCTCCTCCTGACTATCTTCTTGTCCCTGCTCGATAATGAGAGCGAGACTATCATTCCTATTATGAAGATCAGGAGTATGAAGAACTGCGAGTATGTTAATGGCATCGATAGTAGTGTGATTGCAGGCGTAGTTGATCCGAAGCCGCTGAATAGGTATGGCATCAGCAGGTAGAATACACCTAGAAAGAGCGGGAATGTGACTATCATAGGCTTGAACTGCTTCTTCATGTTGTCCATCATCATCTTTGAAACCTCCTGCTGCTTCTGGTTGTATGCTTCCTTGTCAGTAGTTGCAAGAGTCTTTATCTCCTTGAGCTTTTCCTGCATCAGCAGCTGCGTCTCTATGGATTTAAGAGGATCTGCAAGCTTCCTCTGGATCATTATAGCCCCTATGGCATATGCGATTCCTATCAGCACGATGTATATTACTACGCTCATTCTATTCGCCGAATATCTCCTTTGTTATTGTTCTTACCTGATCTGCAACGTCTTTGGCCATTCCGTCTCTGTTATATAATATGTATATTGGAATATTTAAATGTAGGGCTATGGTTGAGATTATGGCGAGGTTTATGCTCCTCTGCTCATCAATCTCCGAAGGGCCCTCTATCTCTCTTTTCCGTGTGCTGTCGGCCATGCGCCTCTTTATTATATCATCTGATGATGCGTCCACATATATAATAGCATCTACATCCATATGGCCGAGCTCCTTCATTGAAAAACCAGGCACATACCTCCTCCCCTGCTTTACAGAGGAGTGAGTGTCTATTATAGCATTCCTGCTATGGGACATTATCCTGGAGAGCGCCTCCTCCCTTACCTCGGTTATGTCATGGTCGTCCATGTACCTTAGCTTGTCCCTGTCCTTTATGTTCTTACGCTGCTCCTTTGCCACTTCCATCATTACAGTGCCGAGGTTCGTTATGGAGGTGTTTTTCTCCTTCTTCTTGAATAAGGATAATATGGTGCTCTTTCCTGCCCCTGGCGTTCCGGTCATCAAGATTTTCTTAGGCATCTGAAGCACGCTCCCGGTGAGGGTTAGTCCTCACCGTATCCTCCTGCGCCTGGAGGCATGCCTCCCTGGCCTCCTGCAGGCCTTGAGCCCTTGGAGCTTATCATGTCGTCTATCCTTAGTATGGAGACGGTTGCCTCGGTAGCGCTTGCCACTGCCTGGTACTTAACCTTTGTAGGCTCTATAACGCCAAGCTGATCCATGTCGCTTATCTTGTTCGAGAATATGTCGACTCCATAGCTCCTGCCGCTCTTGCCCTTGTGCTTGCTTCTCAGCTGCACCAGAGTCTCTATCGCATCCATGCCTGCACTGTCAGCGAGTGCCTTCGGTATGACTTCGGTAGCGTCTGCAAAAGCCTGTATCGCGAGCTGCTCTCTGCCTCCTACGTCTGTTGCCATCTCCCTTAGCTGCATCGCCATCTCTATCTCTGCGCTGCCTCCGCCTGTGACATACTTGCCTACCTCTATCGCGCTTGTTATTGCGCCCATCACATCTACTATTGATCTCTCAACTTCGTCAGCAGTCTGCTTTGTCGAGCCTCTTATGAATATGGTTACGCTCTTAGGATCCTTGCACTTCTCCACGAAGACCATCTGCTCTCCTCCTACCTTCCTCTCCTCTACATCGCCTGCGTGTCCCAGGTCTTCAGAGCTGAGGTCATCGAGGCTTGTTACAAGCCTTGCGCCTGTAGCCTTTGATATCTTCTCCATGTCCGACTTCTTCACGCGCCTCACTGCCATTATGCCTGCCTTTGACAGGTAGTGCTGTGCTACATCGTCAATGCCCTTCTGGACAAAGACCACGTTTGCCTTTGACTTGGCGATCTTGTCGACCATTTCCTTGAGCATCTTCTCTTCCTGTGCAAGGAAGGCCTGCATCTGCTCTGGAGATGTAATCTCTATCTTTGCTTCTGTCTCTGTCTTCTCTATCTCTAGAGCTACATCGAGGATTGCTATGTTTGCGTTCTTTACGCTCTTTGGCATTCCAGGATGGGCTATCTCCTTGTCTATTAATACGCCGTTTATCAGCTCTGTGTCTATTATGCTGCCTCCTTCCTTCTTCTCCAGCTTTATGAAGTCCTTGTCTATCTTTACCTTGTCCCCTTCCTTCGTCGCTACCTGCTTCACTGCCTTTATCGCTATGTCTGTCAGGTGCTTCATTGTCTGATCGTCGCCTATGTTCTTTGAGCCTATTGATATGTTTGCTATCTTCTCAAGCTGCTTCTGGTCGTTTATCGTTACGTTGCTCGATATAGATGTCAGTATCTCGCGGGCTTTTGAGGCTGCCATCCCGTATCCTCTTATTATTGCAGCAGGTGGCACTCCCTGATCAAGAAGATTGCCTGCGTTCTTCAGCAGTTCTCCTGCCAGTATGACTGCGGTTGTCGTGCCGTCTCCCACTTCCTTGTCCTGCGTCTTTGCCACTTCCACAAGTATCTTTGCTATAGGGTGCTCGACATTCATCTCTTCGAGAATGGTAGCTCCGTCATTCGTTATTACTATGTCCCCGAGTTCGCTTACAAGCATCTTGTCCATTCCCTTTGGACCTAGAGTAGTCTTCACTATGCTTGCTACAGCGTAACCTACGGCTATGTTGGTTCTCTGAGCTTCCTTTCCAAGAAGCCTGTTTGCTCCTTCAGGCAGTACGAGGTACTGCTGTCCGCCTAATTGATTTTCAGCCATGTTTTCACCTTTATTTTATAATATAAGTAGACTTCTTTCTGAAAAACCCTAAACAGCGATAGCTGATTAGGGAATAAGTACATTATTATATGCTGCTTAAGATTTTTATAGTTTTCTCTGATGAGAGAGGTTATTTTGAGCTCTTGCCCTTTGCCACCTTCTGCGCAAGCTTGTCGAATGAATCGAAGAATGACTGCCACGAGTAGTACTTTATGACCCTTGTCCTGCCTGCCTTGCCCATCTTCTTTGCAAGTGATGGATTCTCAGCTACCTGTTTTATTCTCTCGGCCATCTCTGAATAGGAATTTACAAGGAAACCTGTCTTTCCGTTTATTATCGTCTCCGTAGGTCCGCCTTCATTCGCGGATATCACAGGCTTTGAGCTGGCCATCCCTTCCAGCGGCACTATCCCGAAATCCTCGTTTATAGCTGCAAATAATACCGCGGTGCTCTTCGAGTAGAGGCTTATCAGCTTTTTGTCTCCTGGATTAGTTATGAACTTGATGTTTGAGCTTCCTGCAAGAGTCTTCAGGCGCTGCATATACTTTATATGCTCCGGATCCTTTGACAGCGTGCCTGCAAGAACAAGCGAGTGTTTGCTCTTTGTTTCCTTCACGTATTTCTTGAATGCGTTTATCACATATTCCTGCCTTTTGTTTATCACAAACCTTGATGGATACAGAAAGTATCTTCCGTCCCCATTATCCTTGAATTTCTCGTAATCCACTCCTGGATTTATCACTGTTGATTCCTTTGAATAGTACTTCTTGATCCTCTGCCTTGTTATCTGACTGTTGGCCGCGACCTCTTCTATGTTCTTCACTATGTTCTTGGCTATTACCTTGTACGCTCCTGTAATTGCAGCATAGAGCATCTTCTCCTTGTATGACCTTTGCATCATTCTTACAGAATAAAGGTCATATACCTCTCTTGGGGGAGTGTGGCAGTACCATAGCACGCGTTCGTTCTTGTGTCTTATCCACTCGCTCGGGGAGATATGAGGGTTTGCGACGTCATAGTCTTCGGTTATTTTCATATGATAGAAATTGTAACCGTATCTCAGTCCTTGGGAAGCCTTATAAGGAAGTCTGTCTGCGAGAGGCACGTCCTTCCCTACTATCTTTATGTCTACATCCTTGAAGCCTTCGAAGGTCGCACTCTTATCGTATTCAGTAGTGTAGATAGTGGCATTGTAGTGCCTTGCTATTTCCAGGATTACCCTCTCCGCTCCCCCCTTGAGGTTCAGGTAAGGCTGTATTATCAATAATTTCATTTGAAAACCGTGATTATCCAGGCATGGTAAGGTTGTTGTGTATCCATGATGCCTTCGGAGTCACGTTAGGCAACGATCCGGTGAAGTTATTCAGTTTGTATATCATTATCTCGTTTGTGGAGTTTATGTAATTGACGCCGCCAGTGAAGTTTGAAGGGTATACCAGAGTGAATCCGTTGAGATGTCCCAGGAAGAATCCTTTATAGTAGTTTGAATCGTAGAACAGGGATGGCGCATCGGTTATTGTTTTGTTAGGACCGTTAGGCACCATGAGGACCATGAAGCTTATGAAGGTCTGCCCGCTGATGTTGGCGGCTCCTCCGTAGAGAATAGGCTGCGCTGCGAGCATCATGTTTGTCTTTATTCCGTTGGAGGTGTACACATAAGAGGTGGTGTTGGAGCTTTCCAGGAAGCTTACCGGCACGCAGTATGTCTTATTCAGAGGGTTGTTTCCTACTACTAGGAAACCCTTAAGTGCCACTGATGTTGAATTTCCATACTGGCAGTAGTTGCTTACACTCTGACTTATGTCTATGTATATGAAAGCAGGATCGTGGGCAAGCTCGCACGGAGATGAACCTAGAAGGTACGGCTGTCCCTGAGCGGCTCCCTGGCTCTCTGCATACTGCATTGTGGTCTGGTTCGTATCTATGCATGCCAAAAAGTCAAGCGCGCCCCATTTTGGCACAAGTTCATTGTCCATCAGTATGTATCCTGACTGGTTGCCATTCATGAAGTTCCTTAGCTCTGTTGTATTGTAGCCGTCCTTCGGACCGAGCACATACTGTGCAGCCGTTGCGTAATCAAGCTTTGCTACAGCGTTGTCTCCTCTGAGGACTGCGTTGCTGTTTCCGAACCAGTTTATCCAGTCTCCGTAGTCCCACCATGCAAGTATTCTTGGTGCATAAGGCCCGACATTCTTCTGCATCCAGTTGGTGGCGTTTATCCAATATCCTGGAACCTGGTTGCAGTACATGTCCGCTGCTATAGAGTTGCCCTGATTGTTTATTGTGGTGCAGTTTGGACTGAAGAATGCGCCGAAAGCCGGAGCGACCTGTGCAAACTCGACAAGGAAGATTATCAGTGCTGCTATCAGCACCGGGTTTGTGTAGTGCAGCTTGCGGTACTGCGGGTATATTATCATTATCTCCCCGATTATCGCACCTATAGCTATTATGTACCCTACTCCGAAGTGGGGCAGATACTTGACCTCTGACATGCCAGCTATAGCAAGAGGCCACACCATTGCCAGCGTTAGTACACTGGATCTGGAATCCCTTTTTATTATAGCGTATAGCATCAATGCTGTGAATACAAGAAGCACTCCCCATATCAGGATCGATATGCCGCCTATGCTGGCTCCGATTATTCCAAAGCCTGCTGCTCCGAAATCATAGTTGAAGCCTGTAGGCGCATACTCTTGTACGGTCATGAAGAGCGGGATAGAAGGTGTTGTGAAGTGTACGCTGAGTGCTATGTACTTCTGGAATGGAGTACCTATGGGAGTAAACTCTATTGCGATTATTGCGATTATGGCAAGAACGGCAAGAAGACCCAGATAGGTGTACATGTCGACTTTTTTAAGGTACTTCTTACTCTCAAGAAGCTTTGGAAGGTACTCAAGTATCGCTACGAATATCAATGCTACTAGTGGCAATGAAACTACAGTAGGTACTCCGAGGATGCTCGGTGTCCTTGCAGTAAGAGTTGCGCTGTATGCCCCGTATATAGTGTAGGTTATCGCTATGATTATTATTAGCAGTATGTTCATCTTGTAGAAATCCATATTGTCCTTGTTCTTCAGTACGTTTATCACTCCCTGCAGCAGTATGTATATTCCAAGAACTCCGGTAGTTACCGTGTAGTAGTGGGCTCCGAAGAAGTTTGATGCAAAAGCAAGGCCTGCAAGTATGGTGTATCTGTACTCCTTAGGATTGTTTACTGCAAGCAGGTATGTCGCATAGAAGAAGAACATTGCGAATATTCCCCATGGTTCTAGGAGCTGCTCGCCTGCTATGAAGGTTGTTATTAACGCAGGCATGAAGGTGGCAAGCCCTGCACCTAGAAGTGCCGGCACCTTCCCATATTCATAATAGAGGAAGATGAAAACAGAGAATACCAGAAGTGCTGCAGTTATGGGTGGATAATAGCTGCTTACAATGCTTAGCAGGCTTGTGTTAACGTAGTGCGCAGATGCACTTGCAGTATTGGATATCGAGTACCAGTAAGCTTCGAGATAAGGGATAAGCGGCTGTATTCTGTGTATTGAAACGTTAAGATGTCCTGGCCATGCAGCGTTGTCATATAGCAGCTGGTATCCGTGTACAAGTATGTACTCGGTGCTTATCATGTCGTAGTAAGGATCAAACTCGAAATATGTAGGTGAGACCGCGATGTTTGCTATTCTGGTAAGGAATGTGATGAGCATGAAGATGACAAGTCCCAGATATACATAGTTCATTGCTGCGCTTTTCTCAGAGCCCTTTTGCTTTTCTCCTATCAGCTCCATCTCTTCGGTTTCATGCTCCTCGTAAAGCCTCCTCTCTTCCTTTGCATGCCTCTCCTCTATGTTCTTCCTTTCTTCAGGGCCGATATCCTTTAATGATGCCAGCTCTTCAGAATGCCTGTGGAAGAGATACTCTTCATCCTTCTCGTGTGCCTTTATGACCTTTAGTATTGCGCTATTAGTAGCAGCGCGCTCCCTTAGGTTCTGAAGTCTGCTCTTGTAATCCTGCGCAATCTCCTCTTTGACAGTTGTACTGTGCTTGTGTTTTGCGGTTCTTGCAACACCAAGCATGGACTGCAAGGCAGGCAGGTCAATGGCACCTTCCCTGACTGAGAGGACAAATCCTATTATCGTAAGTATTACGACATTTGCATCGTAAAGTCCGGCAGAGAAGGCGAATATGGGAGATATAGGGATTAAATATGACTCCAGCCATATCATTACAGGAGGAAATATCAGACCAAAGGCTATGCCTATCATGAATATGAAGACCTTGTTCATCTTGGTCTTATGAAGAAGCGCCAGTGCAAGAAGGAATCCTGGCACTATGACGCTTATTATTCCTATTAAAAGAGCTTCTATCAATAGCATATGACCATTCTTTGATAATTTGCATTATTAAAGGTAAATGTCCTATAGAAATTTACAATAAAGATAGATTAGTTGCATTAATAAAAGGGTATGTTATATTTAGGAATTTATATGCACAGTAAGGTCTCCATAATAGGTGCAGGTACGGCAGGATTGGTAGCTGGCAGGGAGCTGGCGTCAAGAGGCATAGGCACAGTCATATATGATCAGAAGAAGGAGCTTGGAGTTCCGGTAAGGGCATCTGGGATAATATCGATAAATGGATTGAAGATGTCAGGCATAGCCTATGAGAGTGCGGTCACCAACACGCTTAGAGGAGCAAGAATACATGCAGGCGGAAGGATTATGCACATAAATGCCAGGGAACCTGTTGCCAAGGTACTTGACAGGAAGAGACTTTCGGACATATGCGAGTATGAAGCGGAACATGCTGGTGCAAAGATAACGAAGGGGCGCAGGATTACAGGTCAGATGATGGACAGGCTGCATAAGGACTCCATAATAGTGGGTGCTGATGGAGCGGTATCAAACGTTGCAACGCATTTTGGAATGGGCCCTGTTGAGAGATATGTACTGACGTATAAGGCTGAGTTCAACGTCGATATAGATGACCCCGGATCTGTTGATCTGTTTTTCGATAAACGAGCATTTCCGGGACTTTTCGCGTGGATGTGCCCGAATGCCAAGGATCTGCTTGAAGTGGGAGTTGGGGTAGATTCAGGAAAGGCAAATTCCAAAAAGGCTATCGAGAGATTCATAGCGATGAAGGAGGTAAAAGAGATGGTTGGGAGTGCGAAGATGATTGATAACGGAGCAAGTATGATACCTCTCCGGATGCGTAAAAGGATAGTTGACCCTGATAAGAGAGTTCTGCTTGTAGGTGATGCAGCAGGACAGGTCAAGGGAACTACCGGAGGAGGCATTGTATACGGGTCTGCAGCTGCAATAATGGCCGCGCAGGCTATACATGATAATATCTCAAATGGCAAGAGCCTGTCTGAATATGAAAAGATGTTCAGGAAAAGATATGGAAGCGATCTTAGACTGCATACTTCTATAAACAGGATTTATTCCTCGTTGGAAAGCAGGACAGTTGGTAGGATGATAAGCGTGATGAATTTTCTAGGAATGGACTCGTTCATATCCAAATATGGGGATATGGATCTGCCCTCTCTGCTGATAAAGAGATTCTTTTTGAGAGGACTTGTTTAGTCTGTCTTTTTGTTCTCTCCGATAAGCTTCTTCCCGAGTTCCTCTCTTCTTGCTATGTCCTTCTTTACTTTTTCGTAATCCTCCTTGGATAGGACATTACCGAGTATATACTCAGAGAACTGGGCAGATATCTGGGCGATGTTTATCATTATAGCCTGCAGGTCGTTGTGCTTCAGGTAGTACTCCTTTTCAGGCTTTATGATCTCCATGCCGGCAGGGGCGAAATTGAAGGAGATGTTCAACAGGGTCCAGAGATCCTTTACAAGTATTGTTACGACTGCGTTTGTTGCATATAGTTCATCTACCTTGAGAGGCTCGTCTATCTCTCCGGCGCAGTAGATCACGCCGGGAAACTTGAGCAGCCTGTTGCTTATCAGATCCGTCATGAGCGGTTGTAAATCGTCAGGCTTTTCACTGTGCATATCGAAATATGCCTTTGCGAGTATGCCTCCGTTCTCTATCGCTTTTCTTGTTATCTCTTCCATCTCTGATTTTGCCATGTTACATACCCGCTTTTATCTTAGTTACAGCGTCTTCAGGGCTTATCTGCACTTCTTCTCCCTTGAACATATTCTTAAGCATTATTAATCCTGTCTGCACCTCGGATGGGCCTATTATGCATACATACTTTATCTCAAGCGAGTTTACATACTCAAGCTGCTTGCTTATATTCCTTGGAGTCATGTTCAGGTCGGCGTTGATTCCTGATTCCCGGAATATGTTTGCGACCTCTATCGCATACTTCATCGCTTCCTTTCCTAGATACGCAACGTATACGTCAGCGTAGGTATTTGCACCGGATTTGGCTTTCAGAAATTCAACTACTCTGCTTATGCCTATTGATGAACCGACAGCAGGAGTATGTATGTTTGAGTATTTTTCTATAAGTCCATCGTACCTTCCTCCGGAGCCTATGGCAAGGGTCTTCTTGCCGGCTGCAGCAGCGGTTATCTCCCATACCATTCCGGTGTAATAGTCTATTCCGCGTATTATTGACAGATCGACTACTATCTTCCCTTTTATCTTGTATGTGTCAAGAAGCGATATCAGCTCCCGCATATCTGCAATTGGCGCTTTTGCAGATGTTATGTTCGCTTCTATCCTTGTAAGCTTCTGCTCCGTACCTTCTTCAACTTTTATGAAATTCAGCATCTGCTCGGATATGTCATTGCTTATCCCAAGTTCGGTCATCTGCTTCAGTATTTCTTCAGAACTTATCTTTGCAAGTTTGTCAAGTATGCGCATTGTCTGTATCTGCTTGTCCTTTGGGATAGCGAACGTATCCATGATTGCAGACAGGATAACTCGATGGTTGAGCATTATTGTGTAGTCGGTTATCCCTAGATTCTCCAGAGCTGTTGCGCTTGCGGCTATTACCTCGGCTTCAGCGGATATTTCAGAACTGCCTATCACGTCTATATCTGCCTGTATGAACTCCCTGCTGCGCATATACTGCGGTTCGTCTCTCCTCCACGCTTCTGCTATCATGTACCTTTTGAATGGCAGAGCCGTACCTTTGTTCATCGCCACGTATCTGGCAGTAGGCACAGTGAGATCATACCTTAGCCCTGCTTCTTTGCCGTCAAGAAGGTAGATCTCGTTGTTAGCGTCACTGCCGTATATCTTCGAATTTAGTACCTCTATCTTTTCTATCGCAGGAGTTATTATTGGATAAAAGCCGAATCTCCTGAAGGTCTGCTCTGTTCTGGATATCACGTCCTTTAGGCGTATGCTCTCCTTTGGTCCGTAATCTCTTGTCCCTCTCGGAATTTCTAACGGCATATATACCATTGAGTTACAGGTTATTGACTACCCACTTCCTGAATGCTTCCTTAGGAAGTGCACCTACTGACATTGCCTTCACTACACCCTTCTCGAAGAGGAGCACTGTAGGTATTCCCATTATGTCGTACTTTTGCACGATGTCCTGGTTCTGGTCAGCGTCAAGCTTGTAGAACGTAGCTTTGCTCTCGAACTCTTTTGATACCTCTTCTATCACAGGAGAGAATATCCTGCATGGACCGCACCATGTTGCCCATATGTCTATGATTACAGGTTTGGTTGAGCGCATTACCTTTTCTTCAAACTTCTTGCCATCTAGATCTTCTATCATATATATCACCATGAATAGCAATGATAAATAGCGGAGAATAATTATAAACATTCGGATTTTTACCTTTTGCAATTATATACTTTTACATATCATATAGAACGGATGATGAGCTGAAGGTCTGAATGGTGATGACGATCTTGAGTGCTGATTAAATGGCAAGACTATCGAGGAAGGCTATAAAGGAGCTTGTGAAAAGCCATTTCAAGACAAGGATAACCGATAGCGGAGCTGATAAGATAGCTGCAATACTTGAAAAGGAAGCTGAGAAAATATCCGCCTTTGCAGTGCAGAATGCAAAACGTTCGAAGAGGGCAAAGATAACCAAGGAGGACATTGAAGATTATATTATAAAGAAGGGAAGCTGATGAAGTTTTTCAGGAGCAGGGATACAAGACTGAGGAGCGATTTCTATAGCAATGATGGCAAGAGGCTATGCTGCCTTATAGAGAACACGCAGAATGGCATGCTGATAACGGAATTGAATGAGAGAGGACTTGTCGAGAAGCAGGTCTATATGAAGCCGGATGATCCGTTTTATGTGAGCCTGACAATGAATATGGAGATAGCTGATTCCGGGGAGTATAAAGGTATGGATATCGATGCTGTTTGCACTTCCTGCAGCGGAATACTGGTAAGGGAACTTGACCTCATGCATCCTTCCGTCATAAATACAGTGCCGGTAGTGCCTTCATATATATGCAGGGGATGCAGCAAGAGATTTTACTCGATGACAGACACTTATCTGAAGAGCCTGGTTGTAAACAAGAAGGAACTTTTCGATGAAAAGGACCTTAAGGAATTCTCTGAGAATGAGGAGGCTTTCGTAAGCACACTGCAGGAGTATATAATAAGAATTTTTGCATCCAAGAAGATTAGCAGAATAAGATGATTTAATGGGCATTATGATTTCTGAACTTTATGGAAAGGGAGTGCTCTCCAATTCAGGGAATATGTTGGGCACTATAAAAGAGGTTGTAGTAGATCTTGACAACGCTACTGTTACGCACCTGCTGCTAAGCGAGATGAGCAAGCTCACCAAGAGCAGCGACTTGCGCTCCGACTTCCTTAAGAACAGCATAGAGTACAAGAGGGTAAAGAAGGTCGCAGAGCTGGTTATAGTAGGGGAAAGGGAGAAATCCTAATCCGTAGAGACCTCTCTTACTATCGTTGACCTCTTCTTTGCAAGTACCCTGTATCCGCAGTATGGGCACCTTACAAACTTGTCTATCGACTTTACCTCTTTTCCGCAATGCATGCATATATATGCCATAAATATCACTTTTTCTTTGTCACCGATTTCAGCCATTTGACAAACTCCTTGTGCAGCTGGGAGATGCTTGTGTCCATGACCCTTATCTTCATTTCTGCCTTGTATTCTTCTTCGTTTAGCATGAGTACGGGCTCAAACTTGTCAAGCCTTGCAAACTGGACCTCTGCCCAGTGTATTCTGCCATTCAGGTAATCCTTGACTACTTCATCGGACATCGGAAGCGATGAGAAACTGTACAGGAAGCCGTCGCACCAGTAAAGAGGCATCGTGCCTGCAGGAGTAACCCTGCTGCGCATTATGCTCTCCTTGTCTATCTCAAGTATGTCGTGGACGACAAGGGACTTTAGCGGCGAGTAAGTTATCTCAACCATTTATCGCACCGGATTTTATCCTCTGCAGAATATGTATCGCATTCTCTCCGGAAGGTGTCTTGAGAGTGTAAGCTCCACCTGCAAATACTGCGTTGCAGTGCCTGCACTTCCATATTGCGTTTCCCTGCCTCTTTACTGCAGTCCTTCCGCAGACCTCGCAAGCGTACCTTGCGCTCTTGTCTGCCTGAACAGACGCCTTTCTCTTTCTCAATACTACTCCGTATCGTATACTGCTGTTTGACATATCATTCACCCAGTGCTTTTTCCATTAATGCCTTAAGATCATTGTACTTCTCAAATGCCATAGATACTGCGTTGTTGAGCTCCTGCAATGTGAAGCTTCCTCTGAGCCCTTTCTGCATCGCCCGCAGCTCCTTTCCGTCAGTTGCCATGGTAATCCTTGCGTCCATGAATGTCTCTTCATTCGCGTCCGGATCTATAAATACCTTTCCTGCTGCCTTTGCGAAGGTGCATGAGGTTATTATACCATTTGTCTTGAGCTTGTCTTTTATTCCTTCGCTTATTACCTTCTCCCCTTCAAGCTTTGGCATTCTTGCGCTTAATAGCGCAACTGTTGCAGCCATCGTGCCTGCATCGAAGAGATTGCCGTCGTAATTAAGCACATATATGTCAACAAAGACATCCCAGACCTTCCCTTCCTCTATGAAAAGAGCAGCCGTGTCTATTATTCCTGCGGCTCTTATGCCGCGGTCTATCACTCTTGCTATCTCTATCGCATCAGGAGATGGCGGACCCATTTCGTAATCCGAAGATGCCATTGGCAGTAATTCTGCAGATGTTATCAGATTGCCCTCGTTTGGCTTATCGTGCATCGGTTCTCCGACAGTTATCTTTACTCCTGCCAATACCTTTGTATTGCCAATAGTAACCTGTGCAGATCCTTCTGCATGCTCTATCACATTCTTTTCTATTTTTATATTTCTGTATTCGTTCAGAGTCCTTCCGAATTCTCGCTTGTTGCTTGCTATCAAATCGGATATGAACTCCTTTGTTGCTGATGGTATGTACATAAAATCATTTCTCGTATCTCTCTATTATTTCCTGGTAAGGTTTCTTTATGGCAGCCGCCTGTATCTCATGTATCTTCTTGCCTGCCTCTAGTATCATCTCCATGCCTTCCTTGAACTGCTCCTTTGTCAGGGAACCGTCCATCTGAAGCAGGAGAACCTCGTTTGTAAGCGGCTTGACCGCTACCGGCATGTCGGCATCCGAGTAGTTATCCTCTATCATATTCAGATCAAGGACAACCGTTTCACCTATCTTGCCTGCCGATACGCCATACGGAACATCTGTCATCGGTATCCCTGAAAGGGCCATTGCAACAGCTGCAGCTGTTATCCCTGCAGCACGCGTTCCTCCGTCTCCTTGCAGAACCTCCACATATATGTCTATTTCCGTACCTGGAAACAGCTCAAGCATGACGACGTTTTCGAATACCTCCTTTGTGACTTTTGATATCTCTATCGAACGTCGGTTGGGACCTGTTCTTCCGTGCCCTTCCAATGAAGAGAACGGAGCCATCATGTATCTGCACTTTATCACGGCCTTTTCAGGATCAGAGGTATGCTTTGGAAGCGCCTCCTTTGGACCATGCACTGCGGCTATGATCTTGTTGTTTCCCCATTCGACATAAGCAGAACCTGCCGCGTTCTTTATTACATTTGGTTCTATCTTTAAGCTGCGGAGGTCCGTAGCTCCCCTGCCGTCGAGCCTCTTCCCGTTTATGATCAATTCTGGTTTTTCTCCTCCTCCTGACATTCTAATTACCTTTTGATAACATCTCTTTTATTCTGTCCGTGAGGCCTGTTGTGTGAGCCTCTTCCTGTATTCTGAGTATAGCGTCCATTGCAAGCTGCATGTTGCCTCCCTTTATCCATACGACGCCGTTGTGGCCTACGATTATACTGGATTTTGTGCTTGTTGACAGCTCCTTTAGCATGTTGTTTCCCTTTCCAAGTACTCTCGGTACCTTTGATGGCGTTATTGAGAATATCTTGCCCCCTGAGAGCTTCCTTGGGCGCATCAATACAACAGTTTGGGTCTTGTCGAGCTCCTTTACTGAAGCTTCTACAACGTCCCCTTTGTTTAATTGCTCCTGCACGAACTTCGATATGAGAAGTCCTTTGTAAGGGGAGTTCAGGTTAACGTTATACGTATTCAGCCTGTCCTCTTCTATGACTCCTACCACAGTGTCTCCGTATGCAGGATTCCATAGACCTTCCAGAGGTATCAGCGTGCTCTTTTCCTCGCTGTAAAGTCCGACTATAGTAGAGTAAGTCTTTCCATTGTGTATCAGCGTATTATGCATTCTGACTGATGTGTCGCTGATCTTTTCTCCTGGTATTACTATTCTTTGCATGTTTTCACTTTATTCAAGATTCTTTGTTGTGACATTTCCTTTTGTTGCGTTATTTATCTTCTCGAAGAACTCTCCCTGCAGACCTGCAGGAAATTCAAGTATGCACTTGAGGGAGCCGTTTGACTGCCATTCCTCTGATTTGAGTCCATACTGCTTCAATGTTCCGTAGCACCTGTTCGTATATTCAGCAGGAATTACAACTTCTATCTTCATTGTTGCAAACTTTATAGGCAGCTTCATGGACAATTTCTTGACTACGTCGTCTACCTGCTCGTTTGCTCCCTTGAACGGATCTATGTTTATTCTGGCTTCCTGCATTGCAGACTCTATCCTCTGGGGAGGATGCGGAGCCTTTGTCCTTGGATCTATAGAGTTTCTTGCTATTATGTTTATTATCTGTTTCTTCTTTTCTTCAAGAAGCTTGTTCCTCTGCTCTGTCGTTATAGGCACGTTTCCGTGCTTAAGTATGAATTCTACTACTTTTGGCAGTTCCGTTGTGTTGAATATCTTCTTTATCTTATCCTGGCTCTGTCTCTCTCCTTTGTTGGCATCAGCGAAAATCTCTTCAGAGTCAAGCACAGCTATCGGATCCGTAAGTTTGCCCGTTATGAAATTGTAGGCCTTATCCGAATCGACAAAGATTTCGAAGTTCTCCCCAGAATGGGAGTATTTGGCTATTACTGTTTTAGACATGCCGTCACTGTCATATATATTCTTTTATTTTTTCCTTTGAGAGCAAGGTGAAGCCATCCTTTATAGTCACGTATCCTATATCCAGATTGTCCTCATTGAGCTTCGTTTCGCTCACCTTTTTTATTACCTTTACTCCAAGCTCCAGCGCTTTTTCTAGCACCATGTTGTCCTCGTACTCCTTGACCAGCATCTCCATCGCGACCTTCTTGCCTGAACCTATCGCGTCTGCCCTGTATCCGAGGAATGAAGCTCCAGGCTCTATTTCAAAGAGCCTTGGGCCATAATCGTCTATCCCGCCTACGAGAAGGGAGACCGCATAAGGCCTCATTCCTCCGTATTGGGTTGCCTGCATCATATAAGCAGATATGTTCTTTGAGAGAGATTCTATCGATTTTATCTCGTCGAAAAGCATGCGGTGATTCTGCGTGTTTGATCTTGCAGTATCTATTATATGCAGACCGTCTGATACCATCCCGCTATATGTTGCGCATATCTGGGAGTCTATTCGAAATACCTTCTGAATAGTGCTTGCCACTGCAAGAGGGTCGTTTATGTTCTTATGCGCTACAAGAACTACGCTGTCCTTGCCGACTATCCCTATTGAGGTAGCGCCCTTTCTTACTGCTTCCTTGGCATACTCTACCTGGAACAGCCTTCCGTCTGGATTGAACATCACTCCTCGGTCATAAGCTTGCACGTTTGGGTACATATATTACACCACATATACACTTTGCATATATAATTAGCAATTTTAGTATAAAATAGCAAACATAAATAGGGGTTTACCCTTAAATACCTTTTGATTGCGGCAGACGCAGAAATTGTTTTTAAAAGGCGCATGGACGCCAGCTATATGTTTATGGCACTTGTTTTCAGTTGGTTTTGAGTTAATTTATATATTATATGCTCATATATATTCGTGATTTAATTCTTGGGGAAATTTATGGCCGACACTGAACAGGTTTCTGGAGCTGGAACAAACATGATGCACTCTTCCATACTCAGAGTGATAGAGGATAAGAAGAATATAAACCAGAAACTTTCGAACATAAAGCACAAGATAGGCATTTATAGTGCGAAGGGAGGTGTGGGAAAGACCACAGTAGCGGTTAATACTGCTTTTACACTGAGCAGAATGGGATATAAAGTAGGGCTCATAGATGCAGATATAGACTGCCCGAACGCACTTATGTTCCTTGGCATAGAGGGTACGTTTTCAGATGAATACCCGCTGAAACCTGCGGTTAAGGATGGGGTAAAGGTAGTATCTACTGCAATGTTCGTTGATGACGCCAAGAAACCGATAATATGGAGGGGACCGCTAGTTGCAAAGATGATACGCGAGTTCCTTGACAATACGGACTGGGGACCTCTGGATTACCTTATAATAGACCTGCCGCCTGGTACCAGTGACGCTCCGCTCTCAATAATACAGCTTTTGTCCCTTGACGGCTTTGTTCTTGTCACTACTCCAAGGCACATCTCCGCGGTAAATACCATAAGATCCGGGATGATGGCTAAAAGGCTGGGAGTGGCGCTTCTTGGAGTTGTTGAGACCATGTCAGACGGCAGTGGAGATGGAGGGGAGGAGGTTGCAAGGGAGCTTGGATGCGAACTGGTAGGGAGGGTAGCTTCTAATAAGATATTCGGGGAGATGAGCGATTCGGGAATTATCCCCGTACTTAAGGATGATAATATCAGAAATGAATTTGAAGGCATAATCAGGAAGGCAGGGCTGGTGGAAAAATGAAGGAACCGTTCTCTGATCTGTTCAAGGATTCGGCAGTATTCGCTAACCGTGAGGTTCTTTCACCACATTTCATGCCTGATAACCTGCCTTTCAGGGAGAAGCAGATTGAGAACATTGTGAAGTACATGACCCCGTCTCTCAGGGGAGAAAGAGGAAGGAACCTCTTCGTTTATGGCAAGACAGGTACTGGAAAGACCTCGTGTGTCAAGCATGTTGTGGATAAGATAAAGGACCTGCCTACAAAAGCGCGCGTGTCATACATAAACTGCAGGATATACAACTCAAGATACAGGGTACTTTACAAGATAACGAGCGATTACCTTCCTGTATATGCAAAGCGCGGATACGGCCTTGTGGATATTTATGAGAGGATAATAAATTGGGTAGAAGAAGATGCAAAGATACTGATAGTAGTACTTGATGAGATAGATGTCGTCAAGGATCTTGACGATCTTATCTACACGCTCACAAGGGCGAACAGCGACATAAAATCAGGAGGAATAATGATTGTCGGTGTTTCTAACAAGATATCCTTCAAGGAGGATTTGGATCCGAGAAGCCTGTCAACCCTTTATGAAAATGAGCTGGTCTTTCCCCCTTACAACTCGAATGAGCTCTCGCTGATATTGAAGGAGAGGGCTGAGAAGGGCTTTAAGAAAGGGGTTATAGACCAGGCAGCGATAAATCTTGCTGCCGCAATATCTGCAAAGGACAGTGGCGATGCGAGACTTGCGTTGAAGGTTCTTTCAAAGGCAGGCGAGCTTGCTGATGAAAGAGGAGACGGAGTCATAACGATTAATGATGTTAACAGGGCTTCCGAAGCCGCTGAAGAGGAGCTTGTATACGAGCTTGTCAATACGCTGCCGGAGCACCAGCGCCTCATAATATACGCGATAGCTATGCTCTCCATACAGGGAAGCAAGTATAAGAGGCTTAGCGGCGACAGTGACACCTATCTTTTCAGCGGGGACATTTACAACAAATACTCGGCGATAGCAAAGAGCCTAAACAAGGGCCCTAAGAGCTCAAGATGGTACAGGAAGTACATATTCGACCTTGAGATGCAGGGGCTGATATCGGCTTATGAATCAGGCAAGGGGATAAGGGGGCATACGAAGCTGATTAAGCTGGCTTACTCCCCAGAGCGCATGAAGGATACAATAGAGAAGACACTTACCACAGACATGGAGGAGAGTGTATGAAGATAGCGATCGTATCTGATCTGCACATAGGATATGAGCGTTTCAGGAAGGATGCTTATAACCAGGCAAAGGAAGCCTTGACGATGGCTGCTGAAAGAGCAGATGCCATAATTATACCTGGCGACATATTTGATACGCGGTTCCCTAAACCTGATGTGATTGCCGAAGCGATAGGCATATTCAAGGAGCTGCGTGAAAAGGAATTCGGTGCAAGGATAGTAGGATTTGAAGGGCTTGGAAAGATATACACGGACAAACCAATACTCGCAATTCCAGGAACTCATGAGAGGAGGACGAGTGATACCGAGGACCCTGTTGACCTGCTGAATCTCACATCGCTGCTTGCAGACATAGGAATGGGGGTTGCAGTAATCGAGAAGGATGGCGAACAGGTAGCGGTTACAGGAATTGCAGGCGTAGTAGAAGAACGCTTCGGAGAAGCGTTGAAGGAATATGCAGACAAGAGGATCGATGGCGCTTTCAACATACTGATGTTCCATCAGTCCCTATATGAGCTGCTTCCGTTTAACGACTCTTTCCTGCGAATGGAGGAACTGCCCAAGGGCTTTGACCTTTATGTCAACGGGCACATACACAGCAGGTTTGAATCGACAGTCCACGGTAAGCAGTTCTTGATACCGGGCAGTACTGTGCTTACACAGCTGAAGGACGGAGAGACAGAGAAAAAGGGCTTCTTTGTCTATGATACACGTACAAAGGAGTATGAATTCGTGCGTATAAATTCCAGAAGCTTTGAATCGCTTAAGATCGACGCTGATTCTGTAAAAGAGGGAACTTTGTTAAGGGAAATGGAGGAAAGGATAGGCAATGCGGTTTCAAAGAACGGGCAGGGATGCATAATAAGGATAGAGATAAACGGGAATAGCAAAACGGTCAAGAGGCTTGGAATAGATATGCAGGAAATAGCCAAGAAATTCAAGAATGATGCTGTTATTGAGATATCCAAGAAGGGCTTTGACGAGGTATCTGATGATGAAAAGCGATCGGAGATATTCTCTGACATAAGTAACGTGTCTGTAAAGGATCTTGGAATAGGTATACTGATGGCTGAGCTGAAGAAGAATGGCTATGATCTCGGCATAGGGCCTGCAGAGCTCTTTGAACTGCTGAGCTCGGGAGATAAAAAGGAAAAGGTAATTGCAAAGGCCATGGACGAACTTCTTGGATAGCCCGTTCACTTCTGGTTCTTGTACGAGTAGTATTTGAAGAGTTCTGCCAGAGAGTTGACTGCTGCGAGAGGAGAATCATAAACAGGAAGTCCCGATTCTTCCATCATCTTATTGTGAACCTGAGTGTACTCTGCACCTATGCTTATTACTATCATAGGCTTAGGGATATCTGCCTTGAAGTGTACCAGTTTTGCGACGACACTTGAATCTGCACCAGGTGTCTGGAATAGGGCAATGACTATTATCATGTCTACGTTTTCATCGTCCTTAAGTACGGAGACCGCCGTTTCGTATCTGTCCCCTCCTGCATCTCCTGCCAGATCCAAAGGTATCCTTATATTTACCAGCGGAGGCATTTTCTTTCTGAGTATCTCCTGGCTCTTTTTGCCAAGCTCTGCAAGCTTAAGCGTCTTTGTGAATCCTACCGCGTCTGTTGTGATTACTCCTGCACCTCCCCCGTTTGTTATGATTCCGACTCGGTTACCAGCAGGTGCGGGTTCTGATACGAGAACCTTTGCGTAATACAGAAGCTCATTGAGATCGTTTGCAATCGTGAAGCCGAACTGCTTGAATACACCTTCGTAAACCTGATAATCGCCGGCAAGAGATGCAGTATGCGAGAGAGTCGCCTGCTGCCCTACGGATGTTCTCCCTCCTTTCAGGACTACTACCGGCTTTTTCTTTGTCACCTTCTTTGCGACCTCTATGAACTTCTTGCCGTTCTTTATCCCTTCTATATACATTATGATTACTTTTGTGTCGTCATCGTTCATCAGATATTCCAGTATATCCGATTCGTCAACGTATGCTGCATTTCCGTATGATATGAATTTTGAAAGGCCGAAGCCTTCTCCCGCTATTAGATCGAGTATGGTGCTTCCTACAGCTCCGCTCTGCGATATGAAGCTGACGTAGCCGACTCCCGGTTTGCTGAGCTTGTATGTTGGCAGGAAGAGCGTATCTGTCCTTGCCCTTGTGTCTATCACTCCGAGGCAGTTTGGACCCAGCATCGGCATCTTGTACTTTTCGGATATGCTGACTATCTGCTCCTGCAGCTCCTTTTGCCCTATCTCCTCGAATCCCGCTGTCACGACAATTGTGCTCTTCACCCCTGCCTTCCCGCACTCCTCAAGAACCGCAGGCACGAAAGGAGCAGGTATTGCGATTACTGCAAGGTCAAGTTTTTCCTTTATCTCGCCGACATGGACATATGCTTTGACTCCTAGAATAGACTCTGCATCCTTGTTCACCGCGAAGAGTTTTCCCGAATATCCGGAGTTTATGTAATTCTGGAGTATTATATGCCCTACCTTCTCGGGATTCTTTGAAGCGCCTATTATGGCCACTGATTTCGGGTTCAGCATATATTTGAGGTCGACTGCCATTTGAACACTTATTTCAATATCCTTATATCGACTACATCGTAGTCATCCTTCCTTAGTATGACCGGGTTAAGGTCAAGCTCCTTGAGGTCCGTATGTGTCAGCATGTCTGACACTTTTAACAGAAGGCCTTCGAGCATCTTTCTGTTCTCTGAGCCATATGTTATCACGTTCTCAGATTTCAGATTGTCTATCATGCTTGATGCATCATTTTTGTTTATAGGGCAGACGCGTATTGCGAAGTCCTTGAAGGCTTCTACGTAGATTCCCCCCAAACCAAGAAGTATGACCTTTCCAAATTGAGGATCTGTCTTGCCACCTATTATCACTTCAACTCCGCCTTTTGACATCTCCTGCACTATTATTTTGTATGGCTTGAGCTTAACGGCTTTTGCAGATAGAGAGTTGAACGCTGTCCTTATCTCCTTGTCAGTCTTAAGGTCCAGAACTACCAGGCCGCTCTTTGATTTGTGGAGCGCCTTCTCGGTTATTACTTTCATGACTATAGAATTTCCATTTGCCTTGGATATTGCTTCTTCTGCAGAATCGACATACCAGCTCTTTATGCTGTTTATACCGTACTTCTTCAGAAGTTTCTCCCCTTCAAAATAATCAGATAGAGTCATATTATCTTCTTCATTAATAGATATGCAAGAAGTATTATAACCAATATTACTATTATACCTGCAATCAGTTTCTTGTTCATGGGCTTCGGTTGAAAATGGATTTCCTGCGGAGCTGCAGGTTGTTGTGGTTGTTGCTCAGCTTGTTGTTGAGCCGATTGTTCAGATGAAGGAGTCTGGATCTGGGTTTGCACGCTGTTTGGCTTTGGCTGCATGTTCTGCGTAGGTTGCATAGGCTGTGGCTGCTGTGGAGCCGCTTTGAGGAAGCCCTGCTCTGTGAGCAGTATCTCTACCTGTCCGCTCTTCAACTCGTATGTAAGGAAGCTCTGCTTGCTGAGTTTGTACAGGCGCATTGCCAAATCCCTTGAATTCAGGCTTATCGAACTCTGTATGTCTTTTGGAACGCTCTTCCCGCTGGATATCTGAGATAAAATGCTCTTGTCAAGATTATCGAACGGCGTTGCAGCCCTCTGCTCAGCTTCCGAGAGTACGGCTTTTCCCTTTTCGGTCACTGCTATAGAATTTGGTCCTGGGAATATAGAAGTAAAGTCTATCATGTCCTTCTGTTTGAGCGTACCGGCTATATTAGAAGCATCAAATATGCTAGCGTTTATCGCTGATCCGAATCTCTCCAACGTCGTATCGTCTGATATTTTCATAAGGCATGCAATATCAAGGAAGGTTATATCGTCCGCCATTTCACCACAAGTCGCTATACTATTCTTTAATAACACTTAAATATATTAAGATAAACATAGGGTCATTAACTTCTATTTTGAACGTGATTATTTGAGAATACGTTTTCTTGGTGGTGCCGGAGAGGTTGGCAGGTCAGCATTTGTTGTTGAGGATAAGAAGAACATACTGCTTGACTGCGGAGTAAAGGTGGAGAGTGCCACCGAATATCCATTAGAGATTGGGAGGGTGGATGCGTGCGTGCTCAGCCATGCGCATCTCGACCACAGCGGCTTCCTTCCTTCTATATACAGAGAGGCAAGCCCACCTACATTTGCTACCCAGCCCACTATGGAACTGGTAGAGCTTCTGATTGAAGACGCACTTAAGATAGCGAAGAGGAAGCACGATAAGCCGGCATATTCAAGAGCTGAATTCAGGGAGATGATGTCCAAATATGTTCCTTGCGAATACGGATATGAGAATGAGTTTGATGATTATGTGATAACAATGCGCGATGCAGGGCATATATGCGGAAGCGCAGTCTCATCGATAGAGAACATAAGAAGCGGGAGGATTCTCGGGTATACGGGAGATTTCAAGCTTGAGGAGCAGACCCTGCAGAAAGGGGCTGATCCTGTAAAATGCGACATACTGATAATGGAATCGACGTATGGCGGCGGAGAGCATACTGAAAGAGAGAAGCTGATATCTTCATTTATAGAGGATATAAAGGACGTTATAGACAATGGTGGCACTGCTCTCGTACCTGTGTTTGCTGTAGGAAGGAGCCAGGAGGTACTTGCGATTTTAGAAGAACATGGATTGGCAGAGAGGACCTATCTTGATGGTATGGCGAGAGCAGCCACTGAGATAGCACTTGCACATAAGCGCTTCCTGAAGAACGGCAAACTGCTTGCAGAAGGCGTTAACAAAGTGTCTGTTGTGGATATGCAGCATGTCAGGAGAGATGCGGTAAAAGGAGGCAGGATAATACTCACTACTTCCGGAATGCTGACAGGCGGGCCTGTTCTTAATTATATAACACAGCTCAACAGGAATTCCAAAATATTTCTTACTGGTTTCCAGGTTGAGGGCACGAATGGCCACAAACTGTTGGAAGGCAAACCCCTGATAATAGATGGAAAGAAGTTCACTGTCAGGAACGAGGTTGGCTTTTATGATTTCTCAGCGCATGCGGGTAAGAAAGATCTTCACGATTACGCGAAGCTGTGCTCGCCTGAAGAAATAGTCCTTGTGCATGGAAGTGTTGAGAATATGACTGCCGCTGCAGAGAGCCTCAGACTTGAAGGATTCAAAGTTCACACTCCTAAAGTAGGAGATACCATAGATTTCGAGTTCTAAAATTTAGAACTCTTCAGAGTCAGAGCCGAAATTCCCTTCAGGTTCAGAGCTTCCTGATGCGCCGCCCTCTCCTTTTTCTATAACTTCTATCTTTCCGTACTTGCCTGCAGAGAGCTGTGGATTGCCCTTGTATTCGCTTACGTAGCCATTGGTTACCTTTATCTTGTCTCCAACGTCTATTGCGTCTGCATCCTTCTCCCATAATGATAGGGTTATGCTTCCCGTGTCATCCTTTATGGTAGCGCTTGATACAGTAAGCTGCTTTCCATACTTTGTAACTACGGTTCTGGTGGGTTGTTTGTCAACTACAGTTGCCTCTATCTCTACGTTGCCCACTCCTCCTTTAAGCTCATTGATTTTCATAGAACCACTGAAATTAGTATTTCTTATTCTTATAGATAATTATATTAACCTTTTTACTGCGACGACATATGAAAACTGCAATTTATTCTTGTTTTCATATCGTAGTAGTTACATTAAACGTGTGTACTAATGTGCTGTTTAGCGTGCCATTCTGCAGCGCTCCAAGACCGCCAGGTAAAGTAGCGACAAATGACAGCAGGGCTGCTACGATGATTGTGACTATTATTAAGATTACTATTAATGGAATAAGCCAGGAGAGAACTGCAAAGACTCCTGAGGTCTTCTGCAGTTTCATTATGGCTATTGTCAGTATTATCAGAATCCATATGTCAAATATTATGTTTGCGACCGTGTTAACAGGCGCTGAAATTGATGTGATTAATAGTAACCATGAAAATAGAGTTGATGGTATTGCAGCAAACACAACTGCGGTGAATGTTGTCATGTATGGCTTTTGGAATTTGCGGAATAGGAATTTGCCGAATAGGTGGATTATGGCTGTCTCTATAAAAAATGCTATAGGGCTCAATAGTAGTATTGTGGCGAGTTCAATAACTGCGCCGAATAACCCGGTGTTTGTGAAAACGCCTGCCAGTATGGCAGTGATGATTACAGGAATTATAGCAAAAGAATAATAGAATACTAAGGCGTCCTTTACGCTCATAGGGGTTGCTTTGGACGGATGTATTGCAATATTCCAAGCTTTCTTTATAGAGCCGATTATGTCCATTGTGTCTCAACAAATTATACGCTAAACCATGACTTTACTCCAGGCCTTGTGAGATAGTATAAAAGTAATGCATCGATAATTAGGCCTACGATACTGAATACAGAACCCACTACGACGCTCGCTAGACTAAAGATTATACCGAATATGTACAGTATTACTGCAAGCCACCAGCTCCACTTTGCTCCTGTCCAGAAGCCATATCCAACTGCAACTGCAAATAGTCCGCTTATTATTGCCACTATACCCGATATGGGGCCCAACCCTCCAAGTATGCTGCTTCCTGCTCCTGCTAAGAACAGTCCTAATATTATTGCAAGTACTCCTCCAAGAAGTTCCAATATTGCAAGTGCAGATATTCCAGTAGGCCTGTTGCCTTTGTTTAATCCTGCCATGAGACCAGCTTTTGATTTAAGATAGATAAATGCATTAATAAAACTTCGTTGTTTGTGCAGAATGTGCTCCGGATAGAACCATAGCTATCTGCCCGGGCTTGGAAACATTATGTTTAAATATCATGCATGAACGTTTGTTTTAGAAGTGAGTTTATGGCATATGACATGGCGCATACGGAAGGGAAGACGGCAGTCAGTGATAGGCAGTATGTTGAAATTGCAAAAAGGATTCCTTTGAATGGTTGGAAGGCAGAAAGTAGCGGCAGACCTTTCAGCGTCTATTCTGCAGTAGACAGTGAAACAGGCATGGTGTTAAAAGTATACAAGGAAGTGCATGGTCAGGAGAGGGAGAATTATGGACTTTCCGCATATAAGATACAGGCTTATGCTAACGGAGAGAAGCAGGAGAAATGTATAGGAGGTGTCCTTAGCAGTGATTATGCAAGCAGACTTTTCCAGGCGATAGAATTAAACTGCATGAGAAAAGAGTAGTTGTTCTGCTCATTTGTTGTTTTTTATGAGCAGTTCCTTCAGTGACTTCATTGTTCCTGATGTCTTTATAGTATAGATGCCGGTGGGCTTGCCGTTTATGCTCTTTATGAATGATAATGCTAGTATTGTGCTGTCCTCTGAATTTCTCTGTATACGGAGTATGAACTGCTTCTCTGTTGCAAGCATCATCTTGGGATTCGAATAGGAGTAATTAAGTGTTCCTAGTGCATGCATTATGCCTGATTCAAGAGCGCGCTGGTTTGCAGGGTCGTTGAAATCCATCTGTGCTGAGCTCTCTGCCAGTATATACCTGTTCTTAATTATCTTTGCCATATAGTCCACCTAACGCACTTAGCGCTTTTTTCTCATCTCCCTTGAAGCCGAGGAACTTTATGAGCAGCATGAGCTGCCTTGCAGAAAGCATCTCCATTCCTGAATCCGCCAGAGTTATCGGACAGACGTTTACCTTGAACTGCTTGCAGTAGTGCATTGTTTTTCTGTATAAGTATATCAGCTTCTGCTGCTGCTTAGGATCTACGTTCATTATGGTGTTTACGTTGACGAATAGAATTTTGCCGCTCTCTGCTATGAGAGCTATCAGCTTCTTTGAAGGCACACTGCTTGGGAGTACCCCTACCGTGTTCCTGTCCTTCAATGACTTTGCAAGAAGGCCCTCGTCCTGGCCCGTAGCTATAGTCTTGCGCTGGTAGTTGTGCGCGGCTGCCTTTAGGTCTATGTCCTTGCCGCATACCAGAAGCTTTGCGAAACCGAGTCTCTTTTGCAGTTCCATGTCAGGCTCCGTTCTTATTACGTCATAGTACTTCAGCGGCTCACCCGTGTAAGAATTACTGGCTGCCCTTGTATATGTCTGCTATCTTGGCATTCAGGTCCTTCTCCTTTGCCCTTAGCTCAGTATACTGCTTGTTTATCGACTGCAGCCTTGCCTGCGTTAGTTCCGACCTGTCCTTTACGTCTTCCAGTGCCTTTGCCTTGTCGGTCTCTACCATTATGCCTCCGATTGTGGAGTAGGTCTTTCCTGTTGCCTTCTCTAGCTGCTCCTTTGCGCCGTCAAGCTCTGCCTTCTGGGCCTTGAGCTGCTCTAGCTGCAGCGTGACCATGCGAAGCTGCTCCTGTGCTACCTGGTAGTCCTTTGCAAGCTTCTCTATCTCTTTTTGCTGGTTGCTTTGTGGTTCCATGTTTTCATCCTGTTAAAATGAGTAATATTAAATCGTAGCAAAATTATATAAGATATTATCTATAATCCTTATTGTTTATAACAGGAGATTCTTTGGAACTTAATGAAAGTAGTTTGATAGAAGGGGAGCTTACACTGAGGAAGATGAGGCTTACCAAGGAGGTGCTTGAGACAAAACGCTCTGCACTCAGATGGCTTGCCCTTTCTTTGGGCATAATAAACCCTGGAGAGTCCAGACTATCTGCTGTAGCGGTACTTGATGCTATGCTCAACTTCCAGTTTAACAAGAAGCAGGATCCAAAGGTACCAGACCTTCTTGATTACATAAGCAGCAGGTGGGAGCCTATGAACGAGAAGACACTCAGGTACCATCTCCTGCGCATGAAGAAGATGGGGCTTGTAGACAATTCTGATGGCCGTTTTTACTTTAAGAGGGGTGCTTCCGCACCTGGAATGGCCCATGAACCATGGAACTTCAATATTTTTGAGAGCTATTATAAAGATGTATTCATCAACATAAAAGAAGTGTTAAAGGAGATAAGCAGCAAGAATTGAGAGGGTGCTTTTTCTATGAAGAATGAGATATACATATGGATTGCGATTTTCGTGATAATTGCAGCTGGGGCTCTGTACTACAGGTTCTATTACACCGCATCTTACCAGTTAACCGTATCTTTCAACAAGACAAGGCTTGACGCCAATATTTACCCTTACCAGAATGTCGTAATGCCTATAGTCGTTACTAATACAGGAGGTTCTTCCATATCCAACCTTGATTTTGGGCTTTACATGAATGGAAGCCTGAAGAACACATACAAACTTGATATACCTATAGGAAAGACAGCGATCATACCTTTCAATTACACTCCTGCAAAGTCAGGCATGTACAACGTTTCTGTCGTTGCAGACCCTGGAAGGGTCTTTGACATATCGGACAGGGCCCAGGCACAGGCAAATGCAAGCTTTGTAGTAAGCAACAGCGAATCGCCTGCCCCGTATTCTTACATAGCAAGAAATGGACTGGTCTCAGGCTCTTACGCAAATCTGAAAAGCTCAGGAGTAGTTACAGATTCCTTCTTCTACACAAACTTCTCTTCTTCCCCGATGGTCTTTTCCAACATCAGCGCTTTGAATGGATTCCTGTACCCGATTACAAGCATTGCAGGCACTTACATAAACGAGATGGCGTACTCTAACGGAGCATATTCAGGAAATAACGCAATCTCTTCAATATGGCTGAAAGGCTATCTTGAACCCTCGGCTTTTGTATATGCTGCCGGATACAAAGATCTTGCACATCATAACTTTACTTATAACGGAACGCAGGTTACTTTCGTAAAACTCAGCAACATATCGACAATGTGCAGTTGGTATAGTGGCGGATGGATAAAGATGATAGGCACAAACGGCACTGAAAACTGCACTTCAATATTGGAACATGCTCCGGCTTCGTATTACACTCCGGAAATGCAGAACATAAAATTCAGGAATGACTCTTTTGCAGCTAACGCCACTGTAATAGGCAACTATTCAGGTTTCGTCGGTAATGTTTTCAGCCATGGAGAGCTTCTGGAGATGAACAACAGCATACATTACATACAGATATCGACTAACCTTACCAACCCATTGCTCGTTTGTTATGGAGCAATTTACAACATATCAGATACATCTTACTGCTCGACATATGATCTTCCTGTCTCTGGCAAGATAGGGAATTACTCTCTGGTTTCAACACGCGCATATGTTGGTGGAGTCAATTATACTGACTATTCGCTTTCAAGTACATCGGATTTGTTGGAAACTGTCCCAGAGGCCATAGGCCTGATACATGCATCATTTTACAATAGCAGTGCAAAGTCCCTTGTCTTCCTTCCAGGAATACAGAGTCAATGCGGTTTTGTAGAAGGATTCAACTGCACAGACGTAACGTTTTCAAACAGCACACTACATTTCAATGTGATAAACAATCTCAATAACACAGTTTCGTTGACTGCGGGAAGCTGTTTCGCAGAATCGCCTTCGCTGCTCTTCACAAAGGTAAACTACACGCTGAAGACTAAACAAGCTGCAAATCTTAGCGTGGGATGCACGTATTACAACGGAACTAAGATATACGGCGTGCCATTCAACCTGTACCTGGGCTTAACGCTCAATTATACCCTTAACAGGACAAGGCTCCAGGCGAACGGAAGCGCATATGTAGTCTAATCTTATGATGGATCCATTCTCGCTTTTTCTGGATAAGTATGGTGCGTTCACCCAGATCCAGGAAAGGTCTTTCGAGGAAATAGAAGGAAAAAAGAACTGCATCATAGCTGCACCTACTGGAAGCGGGAAGACTGAGGCGGTCTTTCTCCCTATTCTGAAGATGGCGCAGACACATGAGAACGGGATATTTACCTTGTATATAACTCCTCTTAAATCACTTAACAGAGACCTGCTGAAAAGACTGGAGACTCTATCAAGCGCTTCTGGAGTAACGATGGCGGTCAGGCACGGAGATACCTCCTTGAAGGAGAGGAGAGAGCAGGCGGAAGAGCCTCCGAAGATACTGGTCACTACTCCTGAAACCCTTCAGAACCTCTTCCTTTCCAAAAGACTCAGGGATTCTCTGAAGAATGTCAAGGTGGTTGTGGTAGATGAACTTCACGAGTTATACTACAATAAGAGAGGGGCACAGCTCTCCGTTGCTTTGGAGAGGATTGAGGCGCTCGCGCCTGGCTTCCAGAGAATAGGCATAAGTGCGACCATAGGCAATCTTGACGAGGCGTGCAGGTTCATATTTTCTGAAAGGAAGTATGTAGTCATAGGATCTGACACTGAAAAGACATTTGATATAAAGATAGAGATGCCTGAAAAGGCCAAGGACTCTGAAGGGATAAAAGAGTTCTTCAGTATAGATGAGGCTGCTGCTGCGAGAATATACCGCATTGCATCGTTGATAAAGGAATCTGATGCAACGATAGTGTTTGCAAATACCAGGCAGGCGGTTGAGGCGCTTGGCAGGAAGCTCCTTTATCTCGATAAGAAAATAGAGTTTGGGCCTTTGAGCGTGCATCATGGATCCATCGAGAAGGAGGAGAGAATAGCTACCGAATCAGGATTCAAGGAGGGGAGGTTCAAGGCGATAGTGGCGACGAGCTCGCTTGAGCTTGGAATTGATATAGGCAAGGTCGATTTTGTCATACAGTACGGTTCTCCAAGAAGGGCGACCCGCCTTATACAGCGTATCGGAAGAGGAGGACATAGTGTTGGCAGGGTATCAAAAGGCAGCATAATAGTCTCGGAGAATCTTGAGGCGCTTGAAGCCGCCGCCATCTTGGATAATGCCCTTGCAGGCAGTTTTGAGAAGAGCAGTATAGAAGAGAATCCGTATGATGTTTTGGTTAACCAGCTTAGCGGCATGGCGCTTGAGTATGGAGAGATAGATCATTTGACTGCATTCAGAATAATAAACAGGTCGGCCTGCTTCAGGAAGATGAAAATTGAAAAGTTTCAAGGCATCATCGCCTTTGCCGAGAGCATAGGCATAATCAATATCAGAGATGGCAGGATATCCATAGGCAGGAGGTCAAGGAGGTATTTTTATAAGAACATCAGCGTCATACCGGAAGTATCACGTTTCCCAGTGAAGAATGCGGTCACAAACAGGATCATATCCTATCTTGATGAGAAGTTTGTCTATTCCAACATAGATGAAGGGTCATATTTCATAAGCAAGGGCATGCCGTGGAGAGTAGTTGGCATTGATGAGGGCACGATATTTGTTGAGCCTGGGGAGAGAGTAGAAGCAACTATTCCAGACTGGGAAGGGGAGGATATACCTGTCTCCAAAGAGACTGCAGAAAAGGCATTCGGATTCATTGAAAAAGGACTGGGTAGGAATGCCGCTTTCTTTGATTCTCATGCAAAGACCAGGGCTGAAACATTTATAGAAAAGCAGCGCTCTTTCTTTGTTCCCAGCGGCACTAGGATCATAGTAGAGGAATTAGAGGATTATGCGATAGTGTATGTTGCCCTGGGAAAACTTGGCAACGAGCTGCTTGCACGCCTGCTTTCGTATGTCTGTTCATATTCGTCAGGAGGGCGCGTTACAGCAAAGGCTACTCCTTACGCCATTGTGCTGGAGTTCGGTCTTAATTTCAGGAAACCCGATGTCAAAAAGGCAATGTTGGAGATAGCGCATATGGAAAGGCTTGATTCGCTTAATTTTATACGCGGCTCTGACCTTTTCAGGTACAGGTTTGTCAAGATTGCCACTCTTTTTGGGATAATAGACAAGGGAGCAAAGACCGGAAGAGGAGCGATAGACAGAGTGATGAACTTCTATGACGGCTCGGTAGTGATGGAGGAAGTGGTAAGAGAGCTTGGAAAAAATTATTTCGATTTAGAATCTGTCAACGCGTTTGCACATGGACTAAGGAAGGGTGAAATAAAAATTGAGTTTATGTACTCCACAGGTTCGCCGCTTACCAGGGAGATAATACAGTCTGCATACAGCTATTCTGAGCTTCTTTCCCCTGAATTTGGCAAAGAGGATGCCGTAGAGAGGCTTAAGGAGAAGCTTGCCAAAGAGAGCCTTCTGATGCTCTGCAGCTTCTGCGGCTATGCTTTTGAAGAGAAGATGGACTTTGATAGCGATAAGAGCATAAAGTGCAAGAAGTGCGGAAGCCCGATGGTAGTTATATATGACGATGAGAAGGTTGCCGTTATAAACAAACGTATAGAAGGAAGGCCATTAAACAGGGGAGATGCAAAGATTTACACAAGTATTGTAAAGGAAGCTGGATTGATAAAAGAGTATGGAAACCGCGCGGTTATCGCATTGTCAGTTTATGGAATCGGAGTTGATACCGCTGCAAGAGTGCTCCGGATGCTAAGAAGAGAGTATAAGGAGTTCTTTGTAGATGTGCTTGAGGAGCAGAAGAAATTCATAAAGAACAGGAAGTTCTGGAGCGGTTAGGCTTCTGCAGGTTTTGGCTGCTCTTCGTTAAGTATTATACAGTCTATTATCTTCGTTCCCTGTTCGGCCTTCATCAGCCTCACCCCTGATGCAGCTCTTCCGGTTATCCTGATTGATGATGTTGGTATCGTTATGCTGACTCCCTTTGAATTTATCAGTATCGCCTGCTGTTCATGTGACATGTAGAGTGTCTTTGATACGTCGCCTGTCTTTTCTGAAACCTTGAGGTTTATGATTCCCTTTCCTCCCCTGTTCTGCGTCCTGTACTTTGTTATCTCGGTTATTTTTCCGTATCCCTTCTCAGTTACTGTGAAGACGCTGCCGAACTCGCTTGCCGCTATTATGTTTGTTACCCTGTCATCCTGCCTGAGCTTTATTCCTCTTACGCCCATTCCTGTCCTTCCTATGGTTCTCATGTTTTGCTCTTCAAACTTGATTATCTTACCTTTCTTTGTAGAGATTAACAGGTATTTCTTGCCAGAGTAGCATATTGAATCTACAATCTCGTCTCCTTCTGACAGCGTTATTGCCCTGACGCCGTTTGACCTGGGCTTTGCAAAGAGCCTTGCACTCATCCTCTTCGCAGTTCCTCTCGCAGTTATGAAAGCCATTGTTGACCCTTCAAAATTGCGTATCGGTATCATTGAGACTATCTTCTCTTCTTCAGCGTGTATCAGATTTACTATTGACTTGCCTTCCGAATATCTCCCTGTTTCAGGTATTTTATATGCTTTTAGCCAGTATGCCCTTCCTGTGCTAGTTATGCAGAGTATAAAGTCCTTATTATTGCAGCGGAGTATCTGATTGACATAATCCCCGTCTTTCAGGTTTATCGATATTATACCCTTTCCTCCGCGTGCCTGCTCCCTGTAGTTCTCCTTGCTCAGCCTCTTGACATATCCTGCCTTTGTCCTTATCACAGTAATCTCTTCGTCTGTAATCATATCTTCCTCAGTTATGTCTGCTGATTCATCCGAGTATATTATTTCCGTCCTTCTTTTGTCACTGTAATCCTTTATCGCTTTCTCCGTCTCTTGTATTATTATTCCGTCTACCTTTTCGCTGCTCTCTATTACTTCGTTGTAGTACTTGACCTTGCCCTGCAGTTCGGTCTTCTCCTTGTCCAGGGAGTTGTTTTCCAGATGAGTAAGCCTGCTCAGTTTCATGTCGAGTATTGCTGTTGCCTGCTTTTCGGATAGGGCGTAATCTTTTATGAGCTTTTTCTTTGCGCCTGAGACTTCGTCGCTGCTTTTTATCAGCTTTATTACGTCGTCTATGTTGGTTATTGCTATGAGCAGACCTTCTACTATATGCAGCCTGTTTGCAGCCACTTCGCGTTCGTACTTTGACCTTCTTAGTATCACCTCCCGGCGGTGGTTGATAAACGCGTCAAGCATGTCGACTATATTGAGGTTCTTTAGAGCGGTATCTATTACTGCAAGGTTTATTATCGGCATTGTTGTCTGAAGCTGAGTGTGCTTGTATAGAGTGTTCAGTACGGATTCTCCTGATGCACCGCTTTTCAGATCTATGACAATGCGTATGCCACTCTTGTCAGTCTCATCCCTTATATCCTTTATGTCTTCGGTTTTCTTGTCCTTGACCGTGTTTACTATGCCCTCTATCAAAGAAGATTTGTTAAGGTTGTAAGGTATCTCAGTGATTATTATTTTGTGGAGTTCGTCGTCTATTTCTGCTTTTGCCTTTACGGATATCTGGCCTCTGCCATACTTGTATCCGTTGAGTGCGTTGGCGGACATTACCGCTATGCCTCCGGTAGGGAAGTCCGGACCTTTTATTATCTTAAGAATGTCTTCAGGAGTGCTTTCCTTGTTCTTTATGCGGTAGATTACGGCTTCACATACCTCTCCCAGGTTGTGAGGAGGTATGCTTGTTGCCACACCAACAGCTATCCCTGTTGCACCGTTGACAAGCAGGTTTGGTATCCTTGAAGGCAGTATCGTAGGTTCCTTTTCAGTATTGTCGAAATTAGGTACAAAATTAACAGTTTCCTTGTCAAGATCTTCAAGCAGATCCTCCGAGACCTTGGTGAGCCTTACCTCCGTATATCTCATTGCTGCCGGAGGGTCACCGTCTATGGAACCGAAGTTTCCCTGCCCTTCTGCTAGCATGTACCTCATTGAGAAATCCTGTGTCATCCTTGCAAGCGCGTCGTATATTGCCATGTCTCCGTGTGGATGGTACCTTCCCATACAGTCTCCAGTTATCCTCGCGCTCTTCTTTGTAGGCAGGTTGTGGAAGTTCTTCTGCCCATACATCGTATATAGTATTCTTCTTTGCACAGGCTTGAGTCCGTCTCTGGCATCAGGTATGGCTCTGCCTATGATTACGCTCATGGCATAGTCTATGTAGCTCCTTTGCAGCTCGTCCTCTAAAAATACATTTTGTACTTCAGTCATATTCCCACTATATGTCGAGTGTTTTTACCTCCTTTGCATGTTCCTGCAGGTATCTTCTACGCTTTGCCACGTCTGCACCCATAAGTATGGTGAAAAGTTCATCTGCATGAAGACCGTCTTCTATAGATAGTTTCTTCAGCTTCCTGTTCTTCGGGTTCATTGTTGTTTCCCATAGCTGCTCGTAGTTCATCTCTCCGAGTCCCTTGTACCTCTGAATCTCTACATTCTCCCCGTACTCTTTGCGCTTCTCAGCGAGTTCTTCGTCGCTGTAACAGTAGTATTCGTCCTTGCCTTTTCCAATTTTATATAGAGGGGGCTGTGCAGCGTATACGTAACCGAGTTCTATTATCTTGCGCATGTACCTGTAAAAGAATGTGAGCAGAAGTGTCCTTATGTGGCTCCCGTCAACGTCTGCGTCGGTCATTATTATTATCTTCTTGTATCGTATGTTTGCAGCATTAAATGTCTCGTTTATACCTGTGCCGAATGCAGTAATCATGGTTTTTATCTCCTTGTTATCGAATATCTTTTCATAGCTTGCCTTCTCTACATTGAGTATCTTTCCCCTTAAAGGAAGTATCGCCTGTATGTTCTTGTCCCTTCCCTGCTTGCTCGACCCTCCTGCGCTCTCCCCTTCCACTATGAAGAGCTCGGTCTTTTCAGGGTCGCTGAGTATGCAGTCCGATAACTTGCCTGGAAGGACAGCGCTTGAGAATATGCTCTTCTTTCTCTCAAGTTCACGGGCACGCCTTGCAGCGTCACGTGCGTTTGCAGCCTCGGTTATCTTCCTTATTATTGATTTGGCATCTGAAGGATGCTCTTCCAGATACCTTGAGATGTTCTGGTATGCAAAGGTCTCTACAAGGGTCTTCATCTTCACGTTTCCCAGTTTCTCCTTTGTCTGACCCTCGAATTCCGGATTCTGCATCTTTATACTCACTATTGCAGTAAGGCCTTCTTTTGCATCGTCTCCGGTTATCTTCGCCTTAGTGTTGAGAGACTTGTTCTTGTCTATGTAATTGGTTATGGCTCTTGTCAATGCAGCGTGGAAACCTGAAAGGTGCGTCCCTCCTTCGTTCATTTTTATGCTGTTTACAAAAGACTCTATCTTCTCGTCATATGACTCGGTGTACTGCATTGCATACTCCAACGTAGTAGAATCTGCAGTAGTTTTGCCGTATATTACAGAGGTTATAGGAGATCTTTCCCTGTTTATATACTCTACAAAGTCGATTATCCCGTTTTCAGAGTAGTAGGTCTCCTCTACCTTGTCTCCGAAGCGCTCATCCGTTATTATGATACGCAGGCCGACGTTGGTGTAGCTTATGTATCGAGACCTTTCATTCAGCAGGGCTATGTCAAATGTGTTTACACTGAATATCTCAGAGTCTGGCTTGAACTTTACTGTTGTGCCTGTCTCCTTGGTCTCCCCTATGACTTCAAGCTTTGATGTTGGGAGTCCTCTGCTAAAGGTCTGCCTGTATATGTTGCCGTTTCTTTTCACCGTGACCTCTGTGAATTCAGATAGGGCGTTTACTACGGTGAGTCCTACACCATGAAGTCCACCAGATACCTTGTAAACGTCATTCTCGAATTTTGCGCCTTTGTGCAGTGTCGTCATTATGACTTCGAGGGCGCTCTTTCCGTACTTCTCCATTATCCCTACAGGTATCCCCCTTCCGTCGTCTGATACCTCAGCTATGTCTGCGCCATCTTGCTTGTATAGTTTTATTTTTATGTTTTTACAGTATCCGGCAGAGGATTCGTCTACTGCATTATCCATAACTTCGTATAACAGATGTATTATTCCTGATGGACCTGTCGACCCTATATACATCGATGGTCTCTTGCGTATGCCCTGTGCTCCTTCAAGCACAATAATCTTTGAAGCATCGTAAGTTTCGTCAGCCATTTTATCAGCATTTATAAATTGTTTTCCCGAGGTTAAAACTGTAGTTACTAAGAATCGTTTTTATCCATATGTCTATTGCACATTAACTATTAAAAGCGTTCTCTGGAGGCTGTTTTGAAGCTGGAGATGGCACGTTCATACATGCCTTATAGTGGGTGTTATTTTGGCAAGGGTTCCTGGAATGGAAGTTCAGCAGGAGAACACGGAAACGACTGCAATATTGAGATTGCAGGTGGACGATTGGTGGAAGGTAGAATTTGATCTGGCTTCCGCAGATAAAGCGTATAGCTCGCGAGATAACCACACCATTGTCCGTTCAATAGGTGACACTCCATTTATAGCGTTTAGAAGTAATGCGGCTGGTAATTCAAGTGGTAGCTATACACGGGTGAGGATGTTTAGATATTTTACTTATAACAGAGAGGAATTTCTAACACATTACCATAACAGGAGTAATGTAGAAAGTACAATTTGGATGATAAAGTCGAAGTTCACAGATTTGGTTAGAAGCAAGGACAGAACGGCACAGTTAAACGAGGTTCTTTTAAAGGTTCTTTGCCATAATATCTATGTTCTAATTCAAGAGAGTTTCGAGTTAGGTATAGATGCTAAATTTATCAATTAAAACGAGTGTTTAAATTGGAACCCGTATATCCTAGGAATAAGGGGGAGTTTAAAAGACTTATAGCGTTTTGTAATGAGTTAATAATCATATGTAAGGATTTAAAGATAACACCAATTGCTTATGGTAGTTTGGTTTATTTCATATATACAAAAAATAGCAATATAAGAGTAAATGACATAGATCTTCTTGTTTCAGAAAATGCACTCAAAAAGATAGATAAAGCATTATCGAAAAGAAAGATAAAATACAAATATTCAACTAAATGGCATACAATACAGATATTCAGGGATGATTTAAAAATAGAGGTGGACTCTTATCAGTTTTGGAGTATAAATTTGAGCCATCCGAAGTATTATAAGTTTAGTAATTGTAAATTAAAAATTGTAAGTCTTAAAAACCTCATCGCTATCTATAAATGGGCTTCTATAAATAGCAAAGATAACCCTAAGAAATACTATAAAAGATACAAGGCGCTTAAAAATTTAAAGCAAAATAATTAATCTGTGCGTTGTTTTGCACGCTCTCTGAGCGACAAACCCATTTCCACTTCACCAATAATCTGTTTTGCATAAAGTTCTCTTATTGACTCTTTAAGTTTCTCTATATCATTTCCAGATAATCTACCGGGATCGCTCAAGACGTGTCAAAATAGCTGTCACATCTGATACTATCTCAGTTTCTGCACTTTGTTTTGCTTTTGTTGCCATACAATCACGATAAAATAATGAATGACTTTATATTAAAATTTTGGGCTGAGTTTTAAAAAGGAATAAAACGACAGAAGTGTTAATAAAACGACAAAGCCTCGGCATAACTACTGTTTTACAATGATTTAAGATATACTTTTCAAGAGGTTAAACCTGTAGCTGACAGTAATCGTTTTTATCCATATGTCTATTGCACATTGACTATCAAGACGTTCTCTGAACTGTTTTGAAGCTGGAGATGGCGTGTTTATAATGCTTTAATATACATATTTTGTAGCAGGTGTTATTTTTGGCAAAAGGCAGAAAACTTGTTTTTCCATGGTGTACCTCTCCTGATGAAAAGAGTTCAGATACGGTAATATTCGGTGTTGCAAGTGAGAGAGGTTCCAGAGCTCCCAGGAAGGGGAGTTCGGGAGGCCCTGAGGCTGCAAGGGCAACGTCGGTAAAGTTTGATTCTGTAAGGAGGGGGAAGAGTTCATCATTAATGTATAGCAGGTTAGGTTCAGGACCACTTAACTGTTATGATGCAGGCAATATCCAAAAGACGAGAGTTGAAGAATTTGTAAGAAAGCAGGTTTTGAATAAAAGAGTGGTAGGGTGCATAGGCGGGGATCATTCTATAACTTATGAGATACTCAGAGGTATAGATTCATGCGTTGACTCTTGGAGTTTTGTCTATATAGATGCGCATCCTGATTGTGTGGGTTCTGCTGGAAGGTATTACGGTTCGGTAGTACACGATGTCCTTGCTTTGAAGAATGTTGAGCCTGGCTCAAGCCTGATAATAGGAGCGCGTGCCATAGAGAATGAGGAGATGGCAGAGGTTGAAAAAGCAGGCATAAAGTTTGTGGGTATGGACAAGATAATAGATGAGGGAATAGTTGCTGTTTCGAAGTATGCAAGAAGCATGGTAACCGATAATGTATATGTCTCTATTGACCTTGACTCTGTGGACCCTGCTTTCGCTCCTGGAGTAAGCACTCCGGTACCAGGCGGACTTGCAGCAAGGGAAATATTATATATTGCTTCTACTATAGGAAAGAGCGTAAATCTTGGCTTTGATGTAATGGAGCTCAACCCAAAGTATGATTCTCGGGGTATGACAGCACATCTTGCAAGCCTTATTATGATGAATATGGCTGGCGCAGCCAGGAAGAGAAAACAACCGGGTCCGTAACTCAGTTTGGTCAGAGTGGCTGGCTCTTAACCAGCAAGTCGAGGGTTCAAATCCCTCCGGGCCCATATTATGCTATTTTCCTTAGCCAGAACCATATGTATACCAGAGACAAAACCATCGTATTTAAATATCAGGAAAGACATATTTTAGTGTAGGCGACAACGCTTCGGGCTTGTTGAAGCAATATGTTTAAATAGAAGAACGTGCATAATATTGTCTTGTCCCTCAAAGTGATCCTCATGCCAAAACCAAACAAAAACAAAGGAAGGAGTTCTAAGAATAAGCATCAGAAACCTACTGCAAAGAAGTCGAATAAGGCCCATTTACACATAAAGCCGCATAAGGCAGCAGTTAAGCCAAATAAGCGCCCTGTGCAGCATGCAGCAAAGAAAGTAGCAGTTAATACTAAGAACGTTCATAAGAGTGCCAGCGTAGTGCCTAAGGTCGCGGTTAAGGAGACATTGAAGGAGCGCAGGGAGAAGGAGGCCGAAGCTTTGGAGCATGAGCACAGAAAGCATGATATGGAGGTTGTGGAGGAGGTTTTTACCGACCCTAATTTCACCGTGCACCTGACAAATACAGTAGGGGACAGGTCTGTAGACATAGTTAAGACCCTTTATAAGAAGCCTCAGACGGATGAGAAGATTGCGGAGAAGCTTGAGATGAAGATAAATGAGGTGAGGAGGGCGCTAAACATGATGAACGGGCACGGAATAACCAAGTATGATGTAACTAAGGACAATAGCGGTTGGCTCATTTTTACATGGAGGATAGATGCTGAAAAGCTTTCTGAGTATGCAAATGCGCATAAGAATGCGCCTGTTGCTGTGGAAGCTGTTCTCCAAGATAACTGCAATGACTTCTTCTTATGCAAGAAATGCTATGAAAACAACATGTTAATACTGCCTTTCGATTCTGCTATAGAATATGGTTTTAAATGCTCGGATTGCGGAAGCAAGCTTGATATGGTAGATAGGGAGAATGCCAAGCTTTTCATAAAAGGTTTAAAAAGTAAGTAAGGTAAAGTAATCTTGTCCTTCTTATATCACAGTAGCGAGGTAGGGTAGACTGGAGTGCCCGCCGGGCTCATAACCCGGAGATCGGTGGTTCAAATCCACCTCTCGCTATACAGTAGAGGGTACAGTTCCACTATTCGGCTTACTTATATAATATATAGTAGTAAATTACGCTTTAGTATTTATTTTTTATTTGCAGAGCAAAATAAAATATTAGTGGAACTCAACCCTGTTGTGTAAAAATGGAGTATTTAGACCTTATAGATTTTTATAAGAAAGAGAAAAACACGAGCAAACTTCTCCCTATGCATAAGGATTTTTACAAAGAAGCCGAGGATTTGATCAAAAACTCTAAAAACGAGGTTGAAAAAACAAATATTTCAAACACGCTTGGTTTCCTAAAAGAGAAAAGGACACAGAAAATATTAATGTATCTTGCATATGATAAACAGATAGGCAACGAGGTTGCAGATGAGGAGCAGGAAATATACTCAAAAATAAGAGCGGTTCTCAAGAAAGGCAAAATCCAAAATTCTACCAAAATCAAGATAAACATGGACGTACCAGAAATAATAACAAACACAGGCACGAAACTAGGGCCGTATAACAAAAATGAGATAATAGATATAAACAGCAATGACGATATTATGTTTATAATAGAAAACAATATAGGAGAGAAAATAGGTTAAGTGATTTTATGAAAATAGATAAGGAATTGAATATGTATTGCAAATTCTGCGGCAAGCATACAAAACAGCTTGTGAAGCCGTATAACAAAAAGCCGCAGTCAGGGTTAAGCCTAGGTACAAGGAGGCACAACAGAGCAATTAAGGGTTATGTAGGCAGCGTCGAGCCTAAGATACACCCCAAGAAACTGGGCAAGAGACAGAAGGTAATGGTACAATGTACTGTATGCAAGAAGACAACAGAAAGGGTATTCGGCAGGAGGACAAAGAAGAAGATCGAAATAAAGCACTGATTAAATGTTAAGAAAAAAAGAGCTTCCCATACAGGGAGAGTTCGTAATAATAAAGATAACAAAGGTTACCCCTCACGGTGCGTACTGCAAGCTTGAAGAGTACGGCGTGGACGCCTATCTTCCTATATCTGAAGTCTCTTCAGGCTGGATAAAGAACATACATGAATTCATAAGAGAGGGGCAGCAGGACGTAGCAAAGGTAATCTTCATAGATCCTACTAAGAACGCTGTGGACATCTCACTGAAAAAGGTAACACAGAAGGAGAAGAAGGATAAGATAAACGATTACAGCGCGGAGAAAAGGGCAAAGGCAATATTCGACAGCACGGCAAAACTTGCAAAGAAAGAGAATGCCAAAGAGGAAATAATAAGCAAGATACCTCAGAACATAATGACATACCACGAACTGCTAACTCTTGCTTATGAAGGCAAGGATCCTCTCGCAGCGTGCGGAGACAATACCTTCAAGGAAGCATTCTACGAAGCCGCAAACAAGAACATAAAACCAAAGACATATACTGTTTCTTACAATCTGGAACTCAACGTGACAAATCCCCAGAAAGGGATAATCCTGATAAAGACGCTTCTGAAGGAGATAGCCGCTCAGGGAAATGAGACCAGATATCTGGGAGCTCCGCATTACTCCCTTACATCAACAGATTCCGATTACACGAAAGCAGAAGCGAGGATAAAGAGTGCAGAAGCGATACTGGAAAAGCACTCTTCCGACGTTCAGTATGCTTTTAAGAAAGTGAACAAGTGATTGCCTGGACAAGACCAAGATATACTACAAGAAAAAGAAGCTTAAGGATCCTATACTGATAGTAGGACTTCCGGGTATAGGAAACGTCGGCAATCTTGCAGCTGAGCATATACGAAAGTCAATAAAAGCCGAGAAATTCGCCACTCTCTATTCTCCATACTTTCTCCATCAGGTCCTGATGCTCAAGAGCGGAGGCTTCAGGGCGGTAAGCAACAGATTCTATTACAAAAACATAAAAGGAAAGGACATACTGGTACTTCTTGGAGACACGCAATCTCCATCCTCAGAAGGGCAGTACGAGGTTAATGAACTGATAGTCAAGTTTTTCAAGAAACTCGGCGGGAAGCGTATCTATACTATAGGCGGATACAACGCATCCAATAAATATACTGAATCACCGAAGGTCTTTGCGGTCTCAAACGACAAGACCATGAGGAAGGAGCTGGAAAAGCAAGGTGTAATATTCGGTAAGATAACCGGTACCATATGGGGATCCGCAGGGCTCATACCTGTTTTTGCACAGAAGTATGACATACCTTCGGCATGCCTTATGGGCGAGACAGGCTTCCTTGAAATAGACGCAAGCGCTGCCAGGGCCGTCCTGCGTGTAATGGAGAATATAATAGGCACGAAGATAGAGCTTGAAAACCTGGACAAACTCAAGAAGGAGACGGAACGCGTGATAAAGGAAATAGAGCAGTCTATAGATACGCATGATCCATCAAAACCTTCAGAAGGAATGCCTTATATTAGATAGGCGCCAGTAGTCTAGCCTGGCCAGGACTTTGCCTTCCCAAGGCAATAACCCGGGTTCAAATCCCGGCTGGCGCATCAACTGCCTACACGTTCACCTACTGCTGCCATATAATCGCATACTGCTCCTATGACAGGACCTGCAAACGCAAGCGAAGAGGTGCTTGATTTGAAATATTCTATCTCTGCATTGTCCATGGCTCTTGAAATTACTACAAGTGCAGGATATGCTATTACCAGTATGGCCAATCCTGCTATTATCTCAACTGCCATCGACTGTGTTGCAAACAGGGCGATCAGCATAAGTATCGCAGCTCCTATGTTTGCAAGAGTTAGCCTTGAGAACTTCGAGATATTGATCTTTATTCTAAGCATGCGCGAAACTGCAAAGGTGAAGAATACGCTGTTAGCAACGCTCCCAATGAAGAATATGCCTGCTATTGCCCCTACTACTCCAAAATAAGGTACGAGAAGCAGCATAGAAGCAAACTGCAGTATAGAAGAGAGTGCACCATATTTCAGGATCTTCTTTGTAAATCCTCGTGCTATGAGCATGGACCCGGAAAAGAAGCCTATCAGCCCCATAATCGTTCCTATGGCGATTAATGTCAGGTAAAATGGCGCAAGCGTATAGCTGCTCCCTATCAATATGTATATCATGGATTTGCTGAATATGGCAAAGAAGAGAAGGATTGGAAATGTGACAAAGACCGAATAGAGTACAGATGCATTGAAGACGCCTTCGCTATAAGCTCTCTTTGCACTCTTCTTAGCTGCTTCTGAAAACGTAGGCAGCATAACAGCCACTACAGAACCATAGAATACAAGGAGTACCGAGAGCCCTTTCAGCGCAGTCCCGTAATTTCCTATCACGGTCTCGCTTACAAAAAATCCAAGAAGAATGACAGAGAAGTTCTGCATGCTATTCGTAAAAAAGTTATAGATTGCAAGCGGATAAGAGAATGCAAGTGCTTTTTTGACATCCGGCACTTTGGGATACCACGGGCAGAAATCCATATACTGCGAGAGATACCTGTTTATGTAGAAGAGCGCCACTATGAGCCCTATTATGCTTCCTATGAGTGTGCCAAGCAGTATTCCCACAACTCCATAGCCGTTAAGCAGTGTATAGGCAGTTATTGTAAGATCCGAAGCCATGTATGCCAGATATGCCACTGAGAAGTCCCTGCCCCTTCCCAGCCCTATGAGTATTCCAGCAACAGCACCATACATTATGGCTGAGAAGAGTATAAGCGAGCCAAGTTCAAGCAGAGCCTGTGTCACCCCTATTGCACTACCAAATACCGATGCTACATAACCACTTAGAAGGATACCTAACAGCGCAAGGAGCAGACTGACCAGAGCCACAGAGACAAAACCTGCAGAAAGAACCTCCTGCATGCTCTTCCCGTCTTTTTTGTAATTTAATTCGGCAACATACTTCTTGAAATAAGAGGATATGCCAAAATCAGTAACGCTTCCGATGAGCGTATAATAGCTGACTATAAATACGTAAACCCCGAAGAGCGCAGCTCCAAGCAGCCTTGTAGCTATTATTATTTTGAAAGCTGCAAGCAAGACACCAAGCGCATTTCCGATAAAGAGCGGGTATATGGTACCAGCTGCCTTTGCACCCAAACCCGAACCTGATTTAGCCATTTATCATAACCAATACAGACTAAGCGGACAAATATTTAAATACGGATTAAAAAGAAAAAAAAGAGCAGATCTCTCTACTCTCTTTTAGAATTCTTAAGTTCATCAAGATGCTCTTTCTTTCCGGCTGTTGTAATCGCCAGACCTGCCGCCGCAGCAGCCAAAAAGGCAACGGAGCCCTCCAGAGTCACATGGCCGCCAGATACATATGCTCCTATAATCCCTCCCAGTGCTCCTCCTGCCACATATCCGCCCCTATAAAGTTTAGCTACAGATTTACTTATTTCCGGCTTATCACTTTCTGTCCAATTCCTTACTCTCGTGGTGTTCATATTATCACAAAGATAGTATGCTATTTTTCATATTTAAAAACAATTATTTATCTTGACAGTTGTCTATCTCACCATTCTATATAAAATATCTGACAATCTGCAAAAACCCGCGTAATCCGTATATTTAAATAAACTTAAAGCAGTAATAAGACTGATTACATGGCTAAAAGCTACGTATGGTTGGATGGAAGATTCATAGATTCTGAAAAGGCGGTTGTGCCTATCTCTACGCACTCACTGCAGTATGGGAGCGGGATATTCGAAGGCATAAGGGCATACTCTACTGCAAAAGGCCCTGCAGTATTCAGGCTTAAGGAACACGCAGCAAGATTCATCAGAACGGCAAAGATTGCAGGAATGCAGCTTAACTGCAGCCAGAAGGAGCTGGAAAAGGCGATATTGGAGATAGTGGAAAAGAACAAGCTCGCCTCATGCTACATACGCCCGTTCGGATTCTACAATGACCCTAAGATAGGGCTTGACACTGAAGGGAAGAAGATAAGCGTTGCGATAATAGCCGTGCCCTTCGGCAACTACTTCGGAGATAAGGACAAGGGCATAACCTGCAAGATCTCATCGATGCGCAGGATAAACTCCCAGATACTGCCTCCTCAGGCAAAGCTGAGCGGCAACTACGCAACATCGGTAATGGCTTCAAAAGAGGCAAAGAACTCAGGTGCAGAAGAGGCAATAATGCTTTCTACAAACGGATGGGTGGCGGAAGGACCGGGAGAGAACATCTTCCTTGTGGAAGACAACAAGCTGCTGACACCTTCAATAGAGTCGGACATACTCCTGGGTATAACCAGAGATTCGGTGATGAAGATAGCGGAAAGCATAGGCATAACTGTGGAAGAGAGGCTTGTGCACAGGGAGGAGCTTCTCACAGCAGATGAACTCTTCTTTTCAGGAACCGCAGCCGAAATTACCCCAATAGTGTCTGTAGACAAGATGAAGATAGGCAACGGAAAGCCAGGTCCCATTACAAAGATGATACAGGACAGGTTCACAGAGATAGTCTCAGGAAAGGATCCTGAATTCGCGCACTGGCTTACCTTCACAAAGCAATAATTGCATAGGCTATGAGCGCAGCTGCTATTGCGCAGAGTATGTTGGAGGTATACTTATTTCCAATCCCATTCTCCTCAAAATGGCCTGCTATAGAATCTACCACAGAGCCCAACAGCCCTGAAACCGCTATTATCAACACATACACAGGGGGAAGGCCTACTGCCATGCCTGAGAACCCTATGAGCGCAGCCCCAACAAAGCTGGAAACCGTCCCAAAGGCGGTAACCCCTCCAGACACGCCTTTCTTGACCTTTTTGAAGGTGATTATTGATATTGGCGTCTCTCCAAGAACCCCAAGCTCACTTGCGAACTTGTCAGCAGCTGTTCCGGCCACACTTGCAATATAAACTACCACAAGCACCATCGGATCCAACATCTTACTGCCAAAGTACCAATAGATAATCACTATGATGAGTGGTATTATCCCATTAGCGACTACATTCTTCCAGCCTCTCTTCGCCTCATACACCTTTATCCTCTTCTTTATACCTATACCAACATTTGTCACAATGGCCGAAAAGGCAAGGAAGAGTACTATAACTGCAAGGAAGAACGGGCCGTAAACGCCTCCAAATAGCACTATCAGTATGCCTATAAGCACTGCAAGAAGCGCAGCTTTCCCATCAAGGGTAAGGAAGTTCACCATATACTCTATTCCACTATTCAGAAAGATTTTTAAATCTTTAAAACGAGCTTTACAATACGAGTTCTTTATCAGAGGAGGAGTAACTGGTCGCCTTGCCAGCGCGTGAAAACGTTGCTGGCCTCTTCCTACTCTATTCAATTATCTTTCTCTTTTTACACACTCCTTATTATATATTAATGTATCTTATTTAATATTGGAAACGTTTATACCGTATTATAAAAGGTAATAAACCGCTTCTTATCTACAAAATCTGGGGAGTTTATATGGCAAAGGAAAAAGGCATAAAAGATCTTGGTGACCTTCCTGGCATAGGGCCTACTATTTCGGAGAAGCTCAAGGAGCTCGGATATGATAGCATAGAGAAGATAGCTACTGCCGCTCCGCATGAGCTTTCAGACCTTGTAAACCTGAGCGTTGAGAATGCGAAGAAGGCTATAGAAGCCGCAAAGCAGGCTACCACCCTTGAATATGACACGGGCTCCGCTATTTACGATAAGAGAAAGATACTTGGCAAGATAACCACGGGCTCCAAGGACCTTAACGACCTGCTTGGCGGAGGGGTGGAGACAAATGCTATTACCGAAGCATACGGGAAGTTTGCAGCAGGGAAGACCCAGATAGGCTTCCAGCTATCGGTAAATGTCCAGCTTCCTGTGTCAGAAGGAGGCCTTGGCGGAACCGTCCTGTTCATAGACACGGAAGGCACCTTCAGGCCCGAGAGGATTGAGGCGCTTGCAAAGAATGCAGGCATGGACCCTCAGAAAGCACTCGAGAACATCTTCGTAGTACGCGCACACACTTCGGACCAGCAGGTACTTGCCGCAGAGCGTGCAGACAAACTGATAAAGGAAAAGAACATCAAGCTCATAGTCGTGGACTCGCTCATGGCGTTATTCAGGGCAGAATACCTGGGAAGAGGCTCATTGGGCGAGAGGCAGCAGAAGCTCAACCAGCACATCCACAAGCTCCAGCAGCTAGCCGATACCCACGATCTTGCCGTATATATAACAAATCAGGTCATGGATAATCCAGGAATACTATTCGGAGACCCTACGACCCCTGTAGGTGGCAATATAGTGGCTCACGCGGCAACTACAAGGCTATACATGAGGAAGTCAAAGGAGGAGAAGCGCATTGTAAAGCTTGTAGACTCGCCAAGCATGCCTGAAGGAGAAGCTGTCATAAAGATAACTCCGAACGGCATATCCGGCTGATTCTCACAACGGTTTGATTGCATGCTCTATCTGATAGGCCTCGGCCTTGATTCCGGCGACCTTCCGATAAAAGCAGTAGAGCTTCTAAGGAAGGCTGATTCTATCCTATATGAAGGCTACACCGCTAGCATAACTCAGGAGTACATAAATGAAATAGCTGTGCTTGCAGGCAAAGAGCCCAAGAAGATAAGCAGAACAGATCTGGAAGACCATGTAAAGAGCACGGTCTCAATGGCAAAGGAAGACACCATTGCAATACTCTTTCCAGGAGATCCTCTTGTTGCAACCACCCATCACATAATAATAGAAGAGGCAAAGAGCCAGGAGGTAAAGGTATCCATAATCCATGCATCATCGATATTCACCGCTGCGATAGGGGAGAGCGGCCTTGACATATACAAGTTCGGGCCAACTGCAACAATTCCCAGAGTATCGGAAAAGTACAAACCAACTTCTTTCGTAAATGTGATAAAGAAGAACCTTGAGAACAAACAGCACACCCTTGTCCTATTTGATGTCACAGAGGAGAAGGGAGTATCTATAGGCGCTTCAGAGGCCATACCTACACTCCTGGAAGCGGGAAAAGGTACGGTGAGCCGAGATACCAAAGCGGTATTCATGGCAGACATAGGCAGAAAGGAAGAGCGAATAGCGTATGCTCCATTAAAGGAGATAGCAGAACTTTCAAAAAACGGAAAGATAAGATCCGCATGCCTCGTAATCCCATCGGAGATGAGTTTTGCAGAGAAGCGCGCGGTAGAAAGTCACTCTACTTCCAGTACTTGAATGTCGGGATAAGGCTGCCGAAGCCAAGAAGCTCCACAAACCATACGGTCGCTATCCTGAACATTATCGTTATGCCTGCAACAAGCCCGAAATCGATAGGGAGCAATGCAGTCATATACGTGAGCAGCGCCGCATCGGTAACTCCCAATGTTCCTGGAACTCCTGTAACCATGCCCAGCATTGTTGAGAAGCAGTAAACGAATATTATGGTAGGCAGGTATGCTGGACTAAGGTGCACTCCGAACCCAAGTATCACAAAATACAGCGCAAGCCCTATCAGTATTACCGAAGGTATCGTGACTATGAGTGAAAATATATAGGCGTTCCTGTCAAGCATCCTCTTCCTCCTGAAATACATAAGACCTATGGAAAAGAAGCTTTCAAGCCTTTTTATCTTGTCTAATTTTGATTTAAGGTACTTGAAGGGCCTCTCCATGTATAAGAATACAAAGGGTAGGAGCATCAGTACAATCAGAATAACAGAAAGCAGAACATACTTATTGACAAAGAAAACTGCCACTGCTGCTACGATGACAAAACCGAGAAAGTCCGTAAAGTTATCTGCTACTATAGCTGGGAAGGTCCTTCCAAACTTCGCTCCGGTTATCCTGTTTATCGTGAATGCGACCACAGCTCTCCCCCATCTGCCAGGGGTAATATCCATTGAATACATTGACATGTATATCATGAAACTTGTCTTGAGATTCAGTCTCACCTTGAGCTTGTTGAGATACATCTGCCACTTTGGGAACCTTATCGCATAACTTGCAAATACTGCAAGGAGTGCAGCACCGAAATACCACCAATCAATCCTCAATATGCTTCCAACAAAGGCATTAAGCCCTTCATTCAATACTGCAAGTACGGCTATTACTATGAAAACTGCAAAACTGAACGCTATCAACAAGAAGATACTGTAACGTATCTTCCGTACCCTCTCCCTGAACTGCGTCTCCTTCTGCATCTTCTGTATCGTTTTCAGGTCAAGCGCACCGGTCGCCATCAATCTCGCCAGCCATGATATTAATACATGCAAATACACATAAATCTTATTGGGCATAT
>JAJZKU010000019.1 GCA_021850705.1 Microcaldota archaeon | reverse complement strand
CAAAAGAGGAAGCGCTGTATCTGATGGATTTGCGTAACGCAGAGTGCACAAAAGCAGGCAAAAGCGTCTCGTTCAACGATTCAATCTCAAAGTTCTGGAACAACCGCAAGTTCATAGCAAAATATCTTACTTATAAGGACTGGAGAGACCGCGGCCTGATAATAAAGGAACCTGATTTCAAGTATGCCAAACGCGCAAAGGCGAAGATAAAGGAGTATCCAGGTTCAAAACTGAGAATAAGGGCAAAAGGGATAAACGGCACCTTCTTCAAGACAGACCTGATCACAATACTTGAGGATAATGAAAAGGGGAAGGAGCTGTATGACAATTACTGGATAGGGCAGTATGGTTCGTATAAGGCGTCGGAGAGGGGGAAGCTAAACAAGATTGACATATTTGAGGCATTATTCCTTACTGAGAATAATACGATAAAAATAAGGAACGCAACACGTGCGAAGCTGATAACCAATGGAAATTCAGGAAGGAAAGACTTCCTTAAACTCTATTCTGTATACAAGGACTGGAGAGAAAAGGGATATGTGATAAAGACGGGGTTCAAGTTCGGCACACATTTCAGGGTTTATTTTCCAGGGGCAAAGCCTACAAATACTACAAACGGATGGACACACTCAAAACATGTCATACAGGTATTTCCAAAGGACGCGAAGATGCTGATATCCGAATGGGCAAGGGCGATAAGGGTTGCACACTCCGTAAGAAAGACCTTCATACTTGCAATACCCGGGTCCGCGAGGGCGAATAATGTCGACATAGACTATATTCTGTACCACAGGAGAGGGGGAGAAGCAGAGAATCCCGCTAATGGAGCACCAAGATATGCTATGCTCTCCCTTAGCGAGGACGAGCATATAGGCGGCAGCGAGATATCCGGCGCGATAAAGAGCGCAAGCAGGAAAGGTCTTGAATTGATGCTTGCAATAGCCGACAGGGAGACTGCAGTCACGTACTATAAAGTCAGGCAGATTCACCTTAAAGGGAGCAAAAACGACTATTATGAGATAGATTGGATGCAGCCATGATACGCTTCCAGTAACTCCGAAATCTAATAAGATTTATAAATTCTTTACCATTCTATATATCAAGGCGATTGGATGAGAATATCTGAAATATACAGAATGGATATATACAGCGACAACGGGCAGTACCTTGGAGAGGTTCAAGATGTAATATTGGACTTGGAAAAGGGAGAGGTAAGCAGGCTTCTTATGTCCCCGTGGAAGAATCTGAAGAGCGACGTAAAGTCAGCACTTAAGAAGAAGAGCATACTCTACAAGAACGTAAAGAACGTCGGAGACGTGGTTCTCGTGGGATCTGCTTCGCAGAATGCAAACGATGCGACAAGGGAAGAGCAGGAAGACCTTTACAGGTAAACTGATTATTTCTTTTCCCCTTTTTTATTTTAATTTCTAATTTTACTTTTCATTCCTTTATAGTCTTAGGGAACTTTATGCCTCTCTGCTCCAGATAGCTTCCTTTGTACGCGTTTGTAACCTCATTAAGGGTTGTAGCGAATATAACGTGTGCGAACCTCATATCAGGTTTCAAAAGGATCGCATGAGGTGCATTGTTTATCACTTCCAGAGTAACCGTTCCCTTGAATCCCGCATCTATTATCGTAGGAGGCATTGAGAGACCATGCCTTGCCCATGTGCTTCTTATCTCTACAAAACCCATGAGGTTATTAGGCATGGATAGATACTCTTTTGTAGACATCAATACCATTGAATGTGCAGGTATTACAAGCTCCTTGCCTTTCTTCAACACATACTCGTTCTTCACATGCTCCTCGTCGGTAGGGTCAAATATGGTCTCTTTGGTCAGCTCCGGATTTCTAACTGCCATCTCATCAGAGAGCCTCAAATCAACTCCATTCTCCCGTATAGTATCCTTTTCAAAAGGATCTATCACAAGCCTCTTTGCTCTTATTATGTTATCCAAATCGTAGTCTGACAGTATCATCAAATCACTAATCATCAATCATGTCCTTAATTTCTTCCTGGCAGCTTTATTCTCAATCCTGGCCGCAACTTTTGATACCTCTTCCCATATCTGCTTCTGTATCTCCTCAATGCTTCTCGAACCGTTTACCGCAATCCATTTCTTGTTACCAGGGAAATTATCATCCATTTCTTTCCTATAAAACTTCAAAACATTCTCAATTAAAAATACATTCCGTTCATGCCTGTCCAGCACAAATCCTCCTTTCATCTTCCTGTACATGGATTCCTGAGACGTAACTCCAAGATATACTATAATATCAGGGGCAGGAAGTCCTGAAGAGAGGGCCTTCTTCTTCGCCTCATTATAATCATAACCCTGTGCACACTGGTACGCTATTGTAGAGGTATAATATCTGCTCAGTATGACAACACCTTTTTTGTCAGCCTCCTTTATCTTTTCAGCATCCTTTGTTATATCGTCAAGGTACATCTTAAACAACGTCTTAACCTCTACAGGTTCAGTCCCATGCAGATACTCCTTTATCTTCTTTCCAGTATCCGACTCGTAATCAGGATATGAAAAGACCTTGACATTCTTTCCTTCAGATTCGAACTTCTTTGCTAGCAACTCCGTCTGCGTGCTCTTTCCAGAACCATCTACTCCTTCTATGCATATGATCAAAGAACCACTATTATTAATAATCAACAAGGGTTAAAATAACTTTTCAGGAAGATATAAAACGCGCTCCTATCGTCTAGTCCGGCCAAGGACGCGGGGCTTTCAACCCTGCAACTCGGGTTCAAATCCCGATGGGAGCAATATCTACAAATAACACGTTCGAATCCTTAATACCAATCAGGAAATTCAGATCTTATATACTCTGCCGAATATCCTGTTGAATATTCCTGCAAGTACCTCATTTATCTTCTTGCTGTATACTTGAAGCAGCCTTGCAACTATCAGGCTTATTATCACTCCGGCTATCAAATCCGTAAGATAATGCTGCGCAAGGAACAGCTTGCCGAACAGCAGAAGTACTACCCAAAGGATGTAAAGTATACGCAGATATTTGTAGTTTATGAAAAGAGCCAGACCTGTCAGCACTGTTGCATGGTTCGAAGGGAATGAATAACCAGTATCACAATAATTCTGTATGTATTCAGCTCCCTGTAAACTGCACGGCCTAGGTTCACGAATAATCATCTTGATGATATCTCCTATTATATAAAGCAAAAGTCCTGCTACTGCAAATACGAAGACATTCCTATCTTTCTTGTATATAAGATAAATCAGTATCAGCGGAAGCACTACCAGATAACTTTCAACAACATATGACATTATCTGATACATAAGCGGACTTGCAAGTACCTGCGATGCCTGGTATGCAGCAAGATTAAGTCCCTGTATCATAGAATAAATTCCGCTCAATAGATCATCTGTTTCTTACACATTGCACTTCTGTAGGCGCCTATACACAGAATAATTAGGAGTTATGGTGTATCATTATTATATAGATTACCCACTGCTGATAAGCTACTCATAACTGGCATGCGTCGTCAGCTAAACACTGCCGTACTATTTTTTGGTTATATCTTCCAGAATCTTTTTCTTGGAGGATGCTGTAATTCCGTGCCTTGTTGGCTGGACGCTAGCGTTGAAATTTATGCCGAAATTATAAAAAGAGCTGAGCATTCCGTCTTCTGCAGGGTTTTTAGACTGCGTAGAAGTCTCGTTTATCCCGAAACTCAATTTTGCAGCCACGTCATTTCCATAGTTCTTCTTTATCTCTTCCTCAGCACTTTCTGCTTTAGACAGCACCGAAGCGAAAGCCTCAATCGCTCTCTTCGAAACGTTGCTCCAGTTAATCTCTGGATGCGATTTCATAACTGCGTATACAGAATCCGGCACAGTCAAGGTTATGTTCTTCCCCATAATACCACACTCATTACACATAATACTGTGTAATATTTATAATCATTATGGCGCAGGCCTGTTTAAATCATATAATATTAAAATCAGCTCTCCAAACACAAGGCATCTAATAACAGTCCTAACTATCCAGTTTTCTAGAAAGTATTATAAAAATTACAGTCAAGTTAATTCTGGGTATGGGATCTTCAAATGGCTGTAAATAAGAGGAAAAAGCAAAAGAACGGACTTAAAAGAGCGTTAACCTTGCGCGATGCGGCATTGATGGGCATAGGCGGAGCTATAGGCTCTGGAATACTCTTTGCAGCAGCAGGAGGAACTGCGTATGCAGGCCCCGCTGTACTGATATCCTGGATAATTGCGGCAATAATGATTGCATTCATAACAATACCTTACGCTGAGATAGCATCAATGGTTCCCAAAAGCGGGATAAGTGCAAGAATAGGGTATTATGTTTATGGAAGTTATGGCGGATTCCTCTCAGGCTGGGCACTCTTTCTCTGGTCGGCGATAATACCTGCTATAGAAGGAGTTGCCGTTGCACAGTATGCTTCCTACTGGGTGCCAAGCCTATACCATGTAGTAGGAGGAACAGGGCTTCTAACTCCATTAGGTGTCCTTGTAGCTATACTGATCACTCTGTTTTTTGCAATACTGAATTTCATGGGCATCTCAAAATTCGGCAAATTCAACTCATGGCTCACCTATCTGAAGATAGCAACTGTAATACTGTTCATAGTTCTTGTACCTCTATTGCTGTTCCATCCAAGTAACTTCACAAGCACTGGATTCCTGCCATACGGCTGGGCCGGCGTACTTATAGCGATACCTGCAACCGGTATACTGTTCTCATTTGGAGGCTACAGGCAGGTTGCAGACATGGCAGGAGAGATGAAAAACCCCAAGAAAAACGTTCCGCTTGCAATAGGCACTACGCTTCTGGTACAGAGTGTATTCTACGTACTGATGGCAATAGTAATCGTCGGAGCTGTAAGCTGGGCGGCTTTGGGAGCAGCACCTGGAACATGGAGCAGCGTCGCTGCCCTGAGCTCTCCTCTTGCAGACCTGATGCACGCTGGAGCAACCACGGTATCTGCATTTGCAGGGTCTATTCTCGGAGTGCTTGTAATACTCGCTCTGCTCTTTGCAATCTTCTCACCTTTCGGAACATTCGGTGTTTATCTTACAGGTTCTGCCAGAATAATATTCGGCTTCTCAAAGGAAAACGCATTCCCTAAAGTCTTTTCAAAAACAAACAATAACGGCGTGCCTGTTTGGTCTCTGGTCCTAGCAGCAATTCTCGCTGTTGTATTCATAATTCCTCTTCCATCATGGTATTCACTCGTAGATTTTGTAGTAGTAGCCGCTGTAGTTAATTTTGCACTTGTATCAGCTTCATTGCCATCCCTCAGGAGACTTTACCCGGATGTTAAAAGGCCGTTCAAGGTACCATATGTGAGGGCATGGTCTCTCATCGCATTCATAATGTCCGCACTTCTGATATACTGGGCAACATACCCTACAACCATTTACGCGCTCGGAGCAACGCTTATAGGGACAATTTTCTATATCTATCAGGCTAACAAATCTCGCTGGAAGAACATAAATCTAAGGCACTCGGCGTGGATACCCATATTCATCATAGGGCTAATTGTACTCTCCTATATCGGAGGGAACAGTACAGGTGGAATAGGGACCATTCCATTTCCTTATGACATGGTAGTAGTCGGGATATACGCCGTAATCTTCTGGGCGATAGCACAATACTCCTCTCCAAAGAAACAGATATTCAGTTCAAAACAACTCCTTGAAGAAGAGAGTATAACCGTAACGTAAAAGTATACCTCATTTCTTACTTTACAGGAATTTACACAACCGCAGATACCTCTCCAAAAAGACAGGTTAAAATAAAACAGCGATACTAAATAATAAAAGCATTTATCTAGAAATGCAAACAGTCATTCTATAATCACTTCGTTTTCAAAGGTATATCTATGATTAAATGGTACGGTTATATCGGTCTGCTGCTTATCATCCTAGCAGAGTTAAACTTTCATTATGTAGTACAGCCGTTTGCAGACTGGTACATAGTGATTATCTGGACAGGCTTCATACTTTTTGTAGACAGCCTGGTCTATTACATTAAGGGAAAATCCCTAATATCATCTTATCCAAAGGAAATATTGACAATGGCCGCTTTATCTCTTCCATTCTGGCTGATATTTGAATTCTACAACTTTTTTACCCACAGTTGGTATTATGTTAACTACCTTTGGTACGTGCACATATTCGACTTTATTACCATACTGCCTGCGGTAATGGAAACCTTCACGCTTGTAAGGGCTCTCAAGCTGGGAACAAGATTCGACTCTGCAAAAAAGACTATCAAGACCAAAGCCGGAAATACCTTTTTCGTAAAACTTACAGCAGTATTTGGATTTATTCTTATGTTATCTCCAATAGTGCTTGGACCTATAGGTGTTCTATTCATGTGGTCAGGGATAGGCCTCTTCCTGGATCCGCTTAATTATCTTACAGGAAGGGCAAGCCTTCTTCAGAAGGCCAGTATAGGCATCAAAAGTACCATATTGCAGGCTAGCATAGCAGGACTGATAATGGGTTTCTTCTGGGAGTTCTGGAATTATCAGGCATATCCTCAGTGGATATACACAATGCCATCACTGATAATCAATGTCAAGATATTTGCAATGCCTGTAGAAGGCTACATTGGATACATACCGTTTGGTATAACCTGCTTCCTATTCTATGCATTCTTCAGACCCTGCCTATTCAAGAATAAGAATGAACTGCTCGCAATGTAAAGCTGTCGTACTTAATATAACACTACTTTCTCCCATATACAAAACGCTTTCCTCTAAGCGCAGAAGCTATCGCAGCTATGGCTGACATTATAACTGCTGCTATAAGGACGGAATGTATTCCATCGGCGAAAGGTCCAGAAACCAGATTCGGGAAGAACTCATTACCTGTTATTACTGTAAGATTGGCTTTTGGTATGACAGCCGTAACATTATGCGGAAGCAGCGTAAGCATAGGGTTATATCCGAGGAGTGCGGCAAACAGTGCAGATGTCGGCGGCAACTGAGAGACTGCATGAGCTGCAGCTGTAGGAACACTCTGGGCGATCAAGCCTGTATACAATGCACTAGGGAGAGCGGTACCTAACCCTATAACCAGAAGCGTGAAAAAGATCACTATGCTGAACATAAATGACATGTTTGTAAAAGTAGCACGCATTCCTGCAGTTATGCCTCTATGTTCAGGAGGAACAGCAT
>JAJZKU010000018.1 GCA_021850705.1 Microcaldota archaeon | reverse complement strand
GGAGGTTCCAAAGACCATAGAGGCATGCAGAAAGGCAAACCTCGGAGTGGTACTCGTACCTACGGTGATAAGAGGGGTCAATGACCATGAAATGGGCAAGATGATAAACTTCGCACTGAACAACACCGATGTCGTAAAGGCAGTAAACTTCCAGCCTGTTTCACTGGTAGGAAGGATGCCTTCAAGATTGAGGGAGAAGCAGAGAATATCTATACCTGGAGCCATAAAGCTCATAGAGGAGCAGACAGATGGCGTCATAATGAAGGAGGATTGGTTCTCTGTACCTTATGTAGGAGGAATAAACAGGTTCATAGAGGCGCTCTCTGGTGAATACAAGTACGACCTGTCTATACACTTTGCATGCGGAGCTGGTTCATACATCTTCCAGGATCCTGATGGAAAGATTATACCTATAACAAGGTTCGTTGATGTAGAGGGTCTGTTTGAGCACCTGCAGAATGCGATAAACGAGATGGAAGGCAAGTCGAAGCTTGAGAGGAAGATGATTGCAATGAGAGCATTATTGCAGTTGAGGAAGTTTATAGACAAGGAGAAGCAGCCTAAGTCAGTAAACTTCTCAAAGATGTTCATGAGCCTTCTCATGAAGAGAGACTTTGCAACGATGGGCAAGTTCCAGCTCAAGTCATTGTTCCTCGGAATGATGCACTTCCAGGACGAATACACTTATGACATAAAGAGGGTAGAGAAGTGTGATATACACTACTCGATGCCTGATGGAAGAGTCCTTCCATTCTGCACCTTCAACGTCTTCCCTGAGATATACAGGGACAAGCTGCAGAGGCAGTATGCAATACCTTCAAAGCAGTGGCAGGAGATGCATCATGACTGGACATACGCATCGGACAAGTACAAGCGTGATGTTAAGGCACTTGAATCATCTGATGTCTACAAGAAGGCATATGAGAACATGGGTGATTACTTCACGTTCCCTGTAAACAGGGAGCAGGCGCTGATAAACAAGTCGGCCAAGAGCCAGCGTGCAGTAGCAGCACAGCCTATGCAGATGGCAGCGATGTCTGCTGCGGCAGGTCACTCCCACACAGAGGATGCAAAGGAGGAACATGGTCACTCACATGAAGCTGAAGCTGAAGGAGACTCATGCGCATGCGGAGGGAAGTGTGGCTGCGGAGGCAGTTGCTGATTCGTTTGTATAATACCTTAAGAGGTAGCTCACTATGGACCGTAGAGACATAAGAGAGGAAAGCGGATTCGCCAAGGACCTGAAGAATACCGGTAAGGACGAATACATAGACTATACCGTAACTGAGAGTGGCAAGTCCTACAGGATACCTTACAAAATGGTAAGGGAGATGGTCATAACAGGCGTTGACAAGCAGGAGCTGAAGGACATACCTCATTCGGCAAGGATACAGTACAGGCTTCTGCTCTTAGATGCGATACTCAAGGCGAAGATAGAGTTCATCAGGGGCAAGGTAACTATAACGTACAATCCAACAGGCGCTGCAAATTCAAAGGACAAGATAAGCAAGGAGGAGATAATCAAGTTCTTTGCAGAGCAGGGAGTTCACATAGACCCTAAGAACATAGCTGAAAGGGAGGTAGACTACATAAGCGAAATTTACAAGCTTCAGTTTGACCCTGCACAGATAAGGGAGCATGCGCCTTATGGTTATACCAGAGAGGAATGGAAGAAGATGAAACCTCAGTATATGGAAAAGATGATTGAGGGAGAGAGGAAGAAGCAGGAGAAGTTCCATGAATGGCAGGATGGCTACATAAGGAAGTATCCTGAGATAGCAAAGGAGTATGGAATAGAGGCTGAACCTGTCAAGAAGGGCATCTTCGCAAAGCTGAGAGGCAAGGACAAGACGGAGAAGGGCTTCTGGTTCCACGGCGTCTGAGTCTGAGTTACGCAGAGCTTTTATTTAGCTTCGGCAGAGTCCATGCTCTTTACCGCATTTACAAGCGCAGCTATTACCTCTGGTTTTGATTCCTTTATGCGTACCTTGACGCTTGAGGCATATTCATGCCCTCCATAAGATTCTATCATTCCCGGCTTGCTCTCAGATGCAAGCTCTATCGCCCGTTTTATGCTTATGGATCTGTTGCTAACGTTTGATCTTATTGAGATGTATGCGCCCGCATGCACCATGACTATGACTCCGCTCTTTTCTTTATCCTCAAGCCTTTCAAGGAATTTTGATGAGAACCTTCCTGGAAGAGGATACTTTGACTCGGGTTTGACCTTCTCGTAATCAAGGATGTATATGGCTATGCCATTCTGCGTCTCATATCTCTTTGATTCCTTAAATGAATTGTCAAGAACCTCGTTAAGCACAACGTTGGCAAAATTCAGCAGCTCCTCTCTCTTCTGTCCGTTTACCGCGTTGAGCAGCTCCTTTGGAGAGATCTTGTCAGATGAACCTATTATCGTCGGGTCGCTTGTCAGCATGTCCAATATTGCTGCTGTTCCCATGGCTTCATCGTACTTCAACTTGTAATCGCTGTAATCCCCTATCATCGAGGAGTATATGAACTCTTTGACATCGGCATTTGAGAATATCGATGCGAATACCGATGCAAGTGTTCCTGCAGTATAGTTCGAATCCGATGAGAACTGCCACGGATTTATATAATACTTGAGCTTCTGGCATTCCGCATCATCGTGCAACGGATGGTGGTCAAGCCATATTATGTCGACGTTGTCTTTGACCGCATCTATGCCCTCGTTGCTCTCCGGAGAGGTTCCGAAATCCACCATTACCAGCAGAGGTTTCTCATATGAGGAGTATGCATTAAAGAAAAGAGTGTCGGATTCCGCATCCTCCTTCCTGTAGGATATGCCCTTGTGCATTATCCAATAGGGATTATTTATTGCGCCAATCTTTTCGTAAAGTAGGTCTATGCTCTTGTACAATGAACAGGCACCGCTGGATCCGTCGGCGTCGTTGTGAAATCTTATTATTATGGGCGCGGAGAAGAAGAGCTTCCTTAGGAAGAGCTTTGCAGCGTGCTCCAGTTTTGGCCACATGCGCTCCGTTGCCTCATCCACATCTCTTATGCCTATTGAGTAGGGATTGCTTCTCTGGATGGACTCTGATGCCGAATCCACTGCTTCTAAGAGAGCTTTGGACAACTCTTCCTTCGAATCCGATATAGCTACAAGACCATTTCCGGAGTAATCTACAGCTTCGCCAAGGTTGAATTTTGTGCGTTCTGTAGATTCAACAACTACAGGACTTCCTTCCAAAACCGTGAGCAGATTATACTTTCTGCTCATTTCGACTCCGCTTATGCAGGTAATCAGTGCTTTCATACTGAGCTATTTGTGCTGTTACTATATAAAACACTCTCCACGCATGCACTGTTCAATGTCGAATTTGTTATATATCCACAATATGATGAGTTGTGGTAGTATGATGCGAGCGATGCAAAGCAGTCGGTACTTGCACTGCTATTTAGGGATTTGCACGCAGTGAGGTTCTTGTAGTATATCGCGTTCAGCAGTGTTGAATACGTACAGGAGCTCTGTCCCGATATGGAACAGAGTTTGGAGAGGTTTTCATAATAGGAAGTGCTGTTTACAGTATTGTTTACAGTGTATGCTTTCTGGCAGAGTGTTTTGAGCGATGAATTGCTTATTCCCTGGCAGTATGATGGACTGCTTGTCTGGTATGCCAGTGAGTAGTAACACATGTCCCTTGGTGACATCGACAGGTTAAGGTATGAGCTGTAGTAATAGGAGATGATTGCGAGGTTTCCTACAGTTGAACCGTTATTCTGGCCCAATGTAGAATTCAGGATCTCTTCAGTCTGCGCGTATGTGCCATTGCCGATGAGCGAGCAGTAAGTTGAATTCCTTTGTTCGGTCGCTTTTGCAAAGTATATGGTGTAGGAGCATGTATCAGAAAGAGTGGTGTTTGTTATGGACATGCATGCGGATTCGTTTCTTCTGCTTATCCCTATGGAATAAAGGCAGGCATCGTTGTATGGATGATCCAATTGCATACAGTAATTATACGAGCCGGTGCTGTTCGCCACCTGCATAGTGCATGCTGCTTTCAACGTATAATTGGACACATTGCCGCATAGTTGAATATTACTCTCCTTTGCAGCTATCTGCGCGTAGCAGTTATCCTTGTAGCTTCCTGAAAGGGATGCGCAGGCTGTGCTGTTGTCAGAGCTTACTGCGATGGACTCGAGGCAGGTATACTTCTGCTGGCTTGTGAACTGCGAACCGCAGAAATTTGAAGAATGCCCAGTATTTATGAACATTGACAGTACTGCAGCAATTACAAGTATTATAGCCACTATGCCAAACTTAAATAGCTTCTCCCTCTCCGCAGAGTCAGTCTTGGTAGTTGCATTTGTATTTGCATTTTTTTTCGCAGTAACACCGTCACTCCGGTTCATATCTGGTCAGTTATAGGCGATATCTTTATTCCTGAAGAGGTAATTTCATATGGCGCCGTGTAGAAGCTGTGCTTCGCTCCGCGCATCTTTATAACCTCTATGCCTGTTGTCCTCTTTTCCTGCTTGCCGTTCTGATACATCATTATTATGCCGTCGAAGATGAAGTATTCAGGCTTGAACTCAACCTTGCTTCTTTCAAGATTATTGGATTCCACTATAAGTATGGTGGTCACTCCGAGCCTTCTAAAGTTGCTCGATAGTGCAAGCATCAGCCTTCTGTACATCAGAGGCGTCTGAACCAGAAGACTAAGGATTGCGCTTGAATCTACGATTATCAGTTTTGCACTTTCCTTGAAGATCATCGATTCCATCTGCGAGACAATATTGCCGAACTCATGCTCCGTTTCGGAAGGCCTGTTCGAAAGCTCTGCGCTTATCTGCCTGCCTTCGACGATTATTATCTTCTTTTTGATCAGGTCATCCACATCGGTAAACTGCGAGAAGGTGGATTTGAGGTTTGAGATGAGCTTTCCTTCGCTCTCTTCCAGAGAGAAGTATATGCCCTTGTTTCCTGCTTTTGCGTTCCTGTATAAGATCTCAAAGCTTAGGAGAGTCTTTCCTGCTCCTGGCCCTCCTGCAAGGACTACCTGGTTTGCGAAAGGTATTCCGCCGCCTATCAGATCATCAAGACCATCTATACCTGTTTTTATCATGTTTGTTTGTTCGTCCATGAGCTATCAACTGTATACTTATCAATAATCAAAGAATATAAATCATTTGCACGTAATTACTTTTGGTTATAATGGATAAAAAGATATTTGGCCTGGGCCTTCTGCTTTTACTTGCTGGAATAATAATGGCATACGCTTCTGTACAGAGCATCTTCTCCAATATACCCAATTACATATCATCTACGCAGACGTTGGCTTTGCAGCCCAGGTCTGGTTTCTTCGTACCGATAAAGATAAGTAATGAATCCATATTGCAGATAGTATACAACTCCACCGTGCCTATTAACTTTTTTCTGATTAACAGCACTGCAAAAGGAATGCTTCCAAAGACAAATTTAACCGGTATCGGAAATGCGACGTATTTGCAGGGTAATGGACTCATTTATTCCATCTATAACAGTACGCATGGAATGTTCCCGTACATATTGAACGTCTCTCTTGCGCAGGTGCCTGATTACTGGTATAAAAACCAGACGATAGTGGGAAATGGAACGTATTATGCGGTCTTCCAGAATTACGAGAATAGATCAAATACGGTATTTTATACGATGCTCAACAGGAGCGTATCCTCCCTCTCATCTTCCGAACAGAACTACTCTTATGGTAATATAACGCTCAACATATTGAGCACGCTTGCAGTTATAGCAGGAATAATAGTGATGTTCTATGCCCTTTTCATGAAGCCTAAGAAGGCTGAGGAACAGGAAGAAAAACAGGCTGAGAGAATCTATGCATCTATAAGCAGACGGACCGCAGTAAGACACAGGAGACCTAAGAGAGCCGTTAAGAAGGATAGGAAGAAAAAGAGGAGAAGATAGAATCGTGATATGCCGATGCACAGTTCGGCAGTTGGCTTATAAAGCTTTACTGAGATTAGATTTTTATGGATAGTCTAAAGGAGAGAATAGCAGGCGAGATAGCGCTATCGGACAGCCCTGGAAGCAATATGAAGAAATGGAGAGAGCTATTTGGAATCTCGCAGACAGAGCTTGCAAAGAGCCTGAAGATATCAACTTCTACCATAAGTGATTATGAAGGAAACAGGAGAGCCAGCCCCGGAGTAGGTATAATAAAGAGATTTGTTGAGACGCTATTTGCAATGGATGAGGAGAGAGGAGGGAGCGTAATAAAGAACCTTGAGAAGTACAATCTGGCCCCGCAGAGCGATGCTCCGTTTTATACTGTGCATGATTTCTCATCGCCTATAAATGGAAATGATTTTGTAAGGATAATAGAGGCAAAGGTGGTCTCCAATCCTGCTGCCCTTGACAACATAAAGCTCTTCGGCTACACCCTTCTTGATTCTTTGAGAGTAATACTTGAGATATCCCCTAGCGATTACCCAAGGCTATTCGGAACTACTAACGAGCGTGTCTTTATATTTGATCAGGTATCTACAGGCAGATCACCCATGGTAGTGATAAGGGTGGCTCCGATAAAGCCCAGAGTAGTAGTGATACAAAATATAGACAATGTGGACAAGCTTGCGATAAAGATATCGCAGATTGAGAAGATACCTCTCCTTACCACGAAGTTAAACATTGCTGAAATAAAGGAGAGATTAAGCAACGTTTAGAAAGTGGGGGAATTAGATTAATCCTTTATCCTGAGCTTCTTGTGCTTCCAGTCTCTTGCAAACTTGTTCTGCTGTATCTTCCTGTGTGTCTTTAGTATAGCAAGGACAGGAATCCTGCGGTTCTGCTTGATCTTCTTTGCAAGCCTTGCCTTCTTTGCTCTGCTCTTTTTTACCATGTATTTCACCTATTTCCTCTTGAATTCTATCTTCGGTTCAGGCTTGTATGTCAGCCTCGACAAAATCTCGACAAGCTGCTTTTCTGTTATTCTCTCTGCAAACCTGCCCGACTGCGCCGTAGATATTATCATGTTAAGTATATTCATGTACAGATCATAGTTTGAGACGCGAACATTCATAAGCCTCTCGTATGCTCCTTCGGTCATGTACCTCTTTGCAAGAAGACGCTTCTGCTGCTCAAGCTGTATAGCCTTCAGCCGCTTGTTCAGCTCCTTTCTTGCTGCGTCTTCCGTATTTTCAGGCACTTTCAGGCACCCTTTAGCATATCGTTAGCCATCTTGTCTAGGAAGGATCTGCCTGCAGGAGTTATAGTCCTTCCCTGCTTGGAGGTCTTTATGTATCCTGCTCTCTCCAATTCGTCGAATGCGTCCTTTATCACGCTGCCTCCTCCCTTATAGTGGTGGTGTCTGTGTTTGGTATGATTCTTTCTGTTGCCGTATCTAGCCCTTAGCTTAGATATCCCTATAGGACCGTTCAGGTATACCTGCCTCAGTACAGATGCGCATCTGGTGTACCAGAAATCCTCATCCGTAGGAGGGCGTTCCCTTCCGGCTCCGCTCTTCACATAATCAACGTATTCGGGCTTCTTGATGCCCTTCTCCTTCAGCTTGGCTGCAGCTCTCGATATGAGGTCCGCAGTGTCTACTTCCAATATGTCAGCCATATAAATTCCTTACTGTTTTTATCGCCTTTTAGGCATATATGAATAAAAGAACAGCGTATGTATATAAAACGTTAGTTATTTATTAATTATTGCTTACT
>JAJZKU010000017.1 GCA_021850705.1 Microcaldota archaeon | reverse complement strand
ACATAAAAGCGATATGCGAAGATACTGCAAGGGAGGTATCCGAAGATGCGAGCAATCAGAGCAAGATACTTGCAATAACCACTGATGATCTGATCACAACAATAAAGAGCAGGAAGCCATCCACTTCACTGCGCCAGATAGCAGAATATGAAAAGTTCAGGTACGATTATGAAAGAATGGTACATCCTGAAACGATAATAAAAGAGGCAGGAGCAACAGAGATAGAAGATGTAATAGGGCTGGAGGATGCCAAAAAGGCGCTATATGACGCGGTGCAGGTGCCTCTGCAGAGGCCCGAGCTAATATCAAAGTACAAGATAAAGGACATACGCGGAATACTTATGTTCGGACCACCTGGATGCGGGAAGACCATGTTGATGAAAGCCGTACTCAGCCAGATAAGCGATGTCAAGATGATAAATGTGTCAGGAGCTGAACTGACTGAAGGCGGATACGATCAATACCTTGCAAGGATAAAGGAGACATTCGACAGGGCAAGGGAGAATGCACCATGCATAATCTTCATAGATGAGATAGATGCGCTTACACCAAGCAGGAAGGCAGCTTCTGAACTGACATCGCAGGTGATAAGCCAGTTCCTGCAGGAGATGGATGGCATCAGGTCATCTAAAGGCATAGTCGTTGTAGGAGCCACAAACCTTCCTGAGAGGATAGACCCTGCTCTGCTGAGAAGCGGCAGGTTTGAGAAACTCATATTTGTTCATCCTCCAGAGAAGGAGGACCGTGAGCTCCTGTTCAAGAGAAATCTGGAGGGGGTGCCTAAGAGCGATGACATAGACTACGAAAAAATCGCTGAGATAACGAATGGTTATACTCCTGCTGACATATCAAAGGTTTGCAACATAGCAAAGACAGAGGCCATGGAAAGTGAGATAAATGATTCCGAAGAGTATTCAGTATCGATGGAGAGCATAACAAAAGCCCTTGAAAAGGTGAAGCCTTCTGCAGGCCATGATGTAATAGAAAAGTATGCTGAATTTTTGTTCAAGCACGGTGATAATTGATGTCCTTAATACTTCCAATAATTGTGCTGGTTCCTCTGTTATTTCTAGTGCCGCTTGCATACTTCGACAGAGAGCACGCGGGAAAGGTCACTGTAGCATGTTCAATAATCGTACTTGCTCTTGCCATAATCTCGATATTTATGGCAAAGACCTCAGGATACAACGCAGTCTCATTCTCAGCACTCTACATAAGCCAATTGGGACTCTCATTCAGCCTTGCATTAACTAATATAACCTCTATACTCCTGGCAATGACTGCAATACTCTTCCTTGCAGTATCTGTCGTTGGCTATTATTTCATAAAAGAGAAGGAGAAACTTTACGGCACAATACTCCTGATATCAGAGATATCAGCACTCGGCATATTCCTCGCTGCAAATTTCTTCCTGTTCTATGTCTTCTGGGAGGTAACGGAGGTCATGATGTTCTTCATAATCTTCATATACGGGGGATACAACAAGCGCTACGCGTCTATCAAGTTCATAATCTACTCGATAACGTCAAGCCTTCTTCTGCTCATTGCAATAATGCTGCTCTATTCCGCAGTGCCTGCACACAGCTTTAACATATCCTACCTGATAAGCAATGGCTCCCTGATACCGCAAGGCACCCAGCTTGCAATAATGCTGCTCCTTCTAATATCCTTCATGATAAAGATGCCTGTCTTCCCATTCCACAGCTGGCTTCCTGATGCGCATACCGAAGCTCCCACTACAGGAAGCATGATACTTGCAGGGATACTGCTGAAATTCGGCGGATACGGACTTATACTGATGTTTCTCATACTACCAGTAGCTACTACTTACGCCCCATACATGGCTGCGATATTCGCGTTCTCTGCAATATACTCGGCAATAGTCAGCCTCAAACAGACAAACATGAAGCGCATGATTGCGTACACAAGCATAACGGACATGGGCATAATAGGGGTAGGTATAGCAGCCGCAAATGTTGCAGGATTCATAGGGGGAACGTACGCAATGATGAGCCATGCCCTTGCCATATCTATACTCTTCCTGATAGCAGGCACTATGGATGAGGTGTACGGCACGCTTGAGATAAAGAAGATCACAGGAGTGATGAAGAACTATTCAGGCATAGCCTATCTATTCATCGCAGGCGTATTTGCAACCGTGGGAATACCTCTGACAGCAGGATTCATAGGAGACGTATTGATCTTTATAGGCGCGTATGGAACATTCGGAGCTCTCGGCCTGATACCTGTCATAGGAATATTGATCATCGCAGCAGCTATGCTGTGGCTGATAGAAAGATCCTTCCTAAAAGGAGATGAAGAGAGGAAGCCATACAGGGAGATAGACCGCAGGATACCTGCCGGGGCGATAATACTGCTTGCAGGGCTTATCATACTTGGAGTACTGCCATTCCTGCTCCTTAACATATCTTCAATATGATCAGATAACTCCGATGTAAAGCAGTACAAGGAAGAGCAAAGAAAGAGCAACTGATACTGAAAAGTTGTCATCCAATTTAATTGGCAAACTCTCTACCGCTGCTCCAAGCAATGCAAAGAGTATCGCAAGCGGCCCCACAAGAATATATCCTGGAATGGCTACAATCAAGAAGTATGCAAATGAACCTGCAACGCTCTTCCTTCTGTTGTGCGGGAGCTTCGAGGATCTCCAGTAATTGCCTGCAAATGTAGCTACAGGGTCTGCAAAGTATATCGCAAGAATGGCCAAGAGGAAGAAACTCTTATCCAAGAAAACATAAGCTACCAATGTGCCTACGCCGAGCCATATCGCGCCATAGCCTACATAATCCTTATGCTTTTCTATGCTATAAAGGGCCATGCTGAATCTGCTGTTCTTCCATAGCTCCGCATAAAAGACTGCAAGGAGCCCCAAGATAAATACATACTCCACCACATAGCCGTCAAGCGTATAACTAAGAAGCAGGAATATTACAAACAGCAACACTCCTCCGAACAGATGGACAAAATCTCTCCTTATCTCTATCTCCTTATTATTCACACGGCTCTCGTATTCACGTTCAGAAAAGAGCTCGCTAGAAAGACCGAGCATAAGCGGAACTGCCAACGCCAACGGTCCTTCTCCTGAAAATAGCAACAGGAAGATCAGTCCCAGGACCGCTATCGGCAGCCTTATGCTGCGCAGCTCATCAGAGAGTACAAGATTGAACAACACTATGCCGAAAAGTACGTTAACCATGGTCTGCAGGTTCGCATTGTAAAAAATGGATATTGCAATTCCAAGAAGCAGCGCAATTCCAAGAGGATAGAGCTTCCTCCTCCTGAAAAACACTGCCTTCATTGCAAATAAGAAGAGGATTACTACGTATATCAAGAACCCTAAAATCCCTATCAAATGATTATCAAGTACCGTCTACCCACCTGTCAAACAGTATATATGACCCATGCGGCTATTATAAAAGCTGCAGCTATTACGAATGGAATAACGTGCCTTATGATTCTGCCTATATCCTCCGCCATCTTCAGTATGTTCTCAAAGGAATGCTCTCCCCACGTGTAAAAGTCCTCTATATACAAAGTTCTGTCAGATACCCTTACATATTCCATATTGGCAATGGCATCGCGTATGAGCTTGTCAACATGCGGATATATCTCCCGTTCACCAGTATACCTGCCCAATGAGTTCATCGCCGACATCGCTATGGTATTAACAGAGTGGGTATCGCTTGTGCACACTTCAGAATCCATATTGAAATTCTTCTTGATATGTGATATTACGCTGTTTCTAAATCCGGGAAGCATGTTGTTGGCATCAAAGTAGACCATGCAAAATCTTCTTCCTCCAAAATCAAAGACAGCTGCACTGGTGTAACCGTTTCCGATATCATGTCCCTTCAGCACACCGTTCAGCTTTACTGTACTCGATCCAAACTTCAGTTTCCCTGCCCTCCTGCCCTTAGACAGCGTCTTTTTTATAGCATCTGCATACATAGCCTCGTACTTGCTGCCATCATAAACTCCCCGTAATTCATCCTCAGGAGCAGATTCAAACCTGGAATTATGCGAATCCACAAGGAAGACATGCCTTCCTTTCAGGATATCAATGTTTTCAAGCCTCTTACCAACATCGCGGGAGATATCCTCTGTAACATACGGTGCCTTGCTGAGCAGTGTCATATGTGCGCCACTTATCAATATATCGGCAACATGGCACCTCCCGCTTGAGCCAACACTAACATTCCCATATGCGACCCGCGAGCCTGTCTTAAGCATCCTGTCAAGGTTCTCAGATATCTTATCCTCCATCTCCTCTATCTGATGCATATAAAGCGGATTGTCATCTATATTCACGGCTCCGTGCATTACAAAAGGCACAGCTCCATACTTGCTGTATATGAGACTGCCTAACCTTTCAGGAAGTAAGCCGCCTCCAACACCTGCGAAAGGCCCGTAGTGCAGATCCGGCATCACGAACACAGTCTTATTCTTGGAACCTTTCAAGAGGAGCAGGTTTACCTGTATCTCCCTCTTTGTGCCTTTTGCAAGCATAGGGCTCTGATTCTTAGTTATATTATAAAGCAACTGCTCTGACATGAGAGAGAAGATCTCAACAGGCCGTGTGTCAAGGGTCTTCTTGCCTGGCCTCTCTATAAGATATATGGAGACATATCCAAGGATAAGGAAGACTATCATGCCTCCGTAAAGCTTGATCAGCGCCTGATTCAACGGCAGCTTTATATCCAGGAGGTACTCTCCAAGAAGCAGATAAAACATAACGTTAACTATCGGATGGAAAGCGGAAGTAAGGGCAGCACTCTTCCTTTGCCCTACAACCATCTTGCCAACGACAAACCAGTATCCGTAAACAGCTGCGTTCGCAAGTATCAGTATTACGTACTCCAGTACACTGCTCCTAAGGAACGCAAAGAGTATGACATCTATTATTATCAGTATGGAATAAATCGAAGTCGCAATAAGCGTTGCGAACAGCGTATGCTTGATGCGCAACCTTCTTCTTATACTCTTGAAGAAAACGGCTGCAAGTATGGCAGGTATTGTTACTACTATGACTCCTGTGCTTGCCCCGTTGAGCAGAACCACGCTGTTCAGGTCTCCATAGTTTGTAGCGGCAGAAGCGATTATGCCTACTACGGCTCCCAACGCTACCATTATCATAACCAAAGCAGTGCTGCCTGGGATATGTATGTTAAAATAAGAAGCGTAGTCAGAGATATCCTTCTTCTTTCCTTTCATGCGAACACATTATCTGCCAAATCTCCTCTCTCTCCTGTTATACTCTTCAAGAGCGAGAGAGAAATCCTTCTTGGTGAAGTCTGGCCAGAACTTATCCGAGAAATAAAGCTCCGAGTAAGCAGACTGCCAAGGCATGAACCCTGAGAGACGCATCTCTCCGGATGTTCTTATTATAAGATCTATGTTCGGTATCGTTTTTGACATCAGGTTATTCGAAAATTCTGCAACACTGAATTTCCTCAGCCTTTTCATTTTTTCAATCGCAAATTCTATGTCCGCTCTTCCACCATAGCCAAGAAGTATATTCGTTACATTCTCATTATAATGAGCAGTCTCTTCCTCGATCCTGCTAAGTATGGATATGAGTTTCTTCGGAATTACTGCAGGATTGCTTATTATGTTGATCTTCATCCTGTTGTTGTGTATCTTCTCCATCAGCTTCTTGTCCTTCGCAGCCCTCTCGTAAATATGAAAGAGCGCATTAACCTCTCTCTTAGGTCTGTTTATGTTCTCGGATGAGAATGCCCACACTGTGATGTTGCGTATCCCTTCGTTAACGCACCATTCGCTGAAGTCTATGAACTTGCCTACTCCGTGGTTGTAACCCTTAAATACGGAGAGCTTGTTCTGCTCTGCCCATCTCCTATTACCATCAGGTATGAGTGCAAGTGTCTTAGGTAAATGCCTTGATGCCATAATATCATCTATGCCACGGCATAATAATTAACATTATTGGATTAATAAATGTTTATAAGTCTGCCTAGATGGCATATGCGTGGTCGTAAAATGGAAAATTCTTTAGATAAAGCAATATCTTTGATAAGAGACGTCAGGAATTATCCGAAAGAAGGGATAATATTCAAGGACATAACGCCTGTCCTTCAGGATCATGAAGCATTCTCTATGGTAATAGACAGTATGGCTGCTAAGTTGAAACATATGGATTTTGATTATATTGCAGGGATAGAGGCTCGCGGTTTCATAATAGGATCCGCTCTTGCTTACAAGACAGGCAAGGGCTTCATACCGATAAGGAAGAAGGGCAAACTGCCTTATGTTACCATAAGCAAAGAGTATGCTCTTGAATACGGAAATGCCACCATAGAGATGCACGCAGACGCGATAAGAAAAGGCGAAAGCGTAATCATAGCGGACGATTTGCTTGCTACAGGAGGCACTGCAAATGCAGCTTCAGAACTTGTAACGGAAGCAGGGGGAATTGTAAGATGCATGATGTTTATGATAGAGCTGGAGTTCCTTAAAGGAAGAGAACAACTTAGCAGTAATGAAATAATCTCTCTTTTAAAATACTGACAAGTGCATCAGGATTTTACGAGTATATAGTTCTTCACTATCTTGACTACTTGATCTATCGCACGCTTTATGTCCGCTTCTGTCTTCGCACCTGTGCAGATTATCTTCCCGTTCTTGAACAGGAGTATAGCAGTCTTTGGGTTATGTATCTTACATATAGCCCCTGGGAACTGCTCAGGTTCATAGTCAACATCAGCTGACGACTTTGCAATTGCATAAAGATCGAGCTCTACACCCAGATCTGCGCTTGCCACTATGTTCTCTATCTTGAACGTAGGATTAACATCTATCTTCCCCGCTTTCTTGGGAGCAGGTTTTTTTGCCATATGAAAACCATTTATAAATGAAATGAAAGGTATTTATATATTGTTATGCCTTATGAAAGTGCTGTAATGATTTTTAGGTAGTTACTATGGTCAATAAATCTCACGGGTTATTTGCAGGAAGGACAAGATATTTATCCAAAAAGCACAATCCTTCAAGGCTTGGACTTACTAAGAGGATAAAGAGCTTCGACATAGGCGCAAAGGTCGTCGTGCTCCCGAAGGGCAACAAGAGAGACATACCTCACCCAAGATATAAGGGAAAGACCGGTGTGGTTATTGAGAAACGCGGAGGCGCATATGTCGTAGAAGTAGCGGTATCGAAGTCCATGAAGAGGAAGCTCATAGTTCCCCAGATGCATCTGGAAGCAGCGTAAAGCCCTAATTCTAGGAGTAGTTCTTATTCAGGGTTATCCTGGATTATTGGAAAATCAGCAGAGCAACGGAGACAAATGCATATTTTATCTTGTGGTGCTAGGCGGCCTTGTCAGTATGTAGAACCTGCTATCCCCTTTCAGCTCCTCTATGACTCTGTCGGTCAGAAGCTTTGCAGGATCCTGCAGAAGGGAGACCCTATTGCTTATATCAGCGAAGCTCTCGAATTTCTTCTCCTCCCTGGCATCAAGTATTGCCGAGAGATGCTTTTTTCCAACTCCTGGAAGAAGCTCAAGAGAGTGCATCCTTATATTCAGAGGAGAGGCATTGTTGAAGACCTCTACGAAGTGCTTCTCATTCTCCTTTATGACCTTATAGACCGCCCTTGGTAGCTCACTCCTTGCAACTTCTGTTAAATCGGAATAGTTGAGCCTGCCCTTTATTATAGAGATCTTGTCGCGTTCCTGCTTGCCTATATAGACACGCTCCCCTACCTTTACGTCATGTTTCTTTGCAGCTGCCTCCAAAAGCGTGAATCTGTTCTCTCCCAGAAGCTGCACCAGAGGTTCGGCACTTACGGAAGAGGCTCTTCCGCTAGGCATGTAGTCTAGCACAATCGCATATTCCTCAAGATTATCTCTTCTCGTATCCTCCATGCTCTCCCCTCCAGGTTACCCCTATTTCCTGTAGCTATCGACAACCTTCATTATATTGGCTATCTCCTGCTCCTCAAGAGCCCTTCTCT
>JAJZKU010000016.1 GCA_021850705.1 Microcaldota archaeon | reverse complement strand
ATAGACTACAACAAGTTAATTGCAGATTTCGGGCTGAAGCCTCTCACAAAAGAAACACTTGAAAGACTGGACAATCTGGCAAAAGGCAGCAACTATATGATTCGCAGAGGCATATATTTTGCAGAAAGGGATCTGAACTGGCTTTTTGATCAGTATGAACAAGGAAACAGATTCTATGTCTATACTGGCATAGCCCCTTCAGGAGGAATGACCATAGCGCAAACTATGCAGTTCCAGATGGCAAAATGGCTTCAGGACAGGTTCGGGGCAGAGGTCCTCATAATGATACCTGACGAGGAGAAGTTCCTTGTCAAGCGCAATCCTGCATTCACGCTCGATAATGGGCATAAGCTTGCAATGGAAGATGCTCTTGACGTAGCCGCTCTGGGTTTTGATAGCAGGAAGACCCAGATATTCCTCGATACTGAGTATGCAAAGACCATGTACAAGCAGGCAGTCCGTGTCTCCAAATACATAACCTCTTCGATAATCAAGGACGCATTCGGATTCGGCAATGATATGAACATAGGTGCACTATTCTACACCTCATTCCAGGCAGTCCCGGCATTCCTTAAGTCTGTGCAGGCAGAAAAGAACATACCCTGCCTGATACCTATGGGTGTTGACCAGGATGTGCACTTTAGGGTGGCAAGAAACGCGATATCAAAGCTTGGCTATTACAAACCAGCATCTCTTGTATCAAAGTTCATGCCCGGACTCTCGATGAATCCAAAGATGTCAGCAAGCGATCCTAACGATACGATATACCTTTCCGACGATGAAGCAACCGTGGTGAAGAAGGTAAACAAGGCGATAACAGGGCAGCAGGCAACCATGGAACTGCAGAAAAAGCATGGAGGAAACCCTGATAACTGCGCAGTCTGCCAATACTACAAATACATGTTTGAGCCTGATGACAAGAAGCTAAATGCAATATTCGAAGGAGAGAGGAACGGAAGCCTTCTTGCAGGAGAGCACAAGAAAGATCTTGCCATGCGCATAAACAAATTCCTGAAGGAGCACAGAGAGGCAAAGAAGAAGCTCGAGAAGAAGCTTGACGAGTTCATGTTACACGATTAATCCTGATTCAATGGCAGTAATTGGAATAGAGAGCAGTGCCCATACCTTTGGCGTAGGCATAGTCGATAATGGGAAGGTAGTGGCAAACGCGAAGGCTATGTACAAAATTGGAAGCAAAGGGATGATACCGCGAGAGGTAGCCGAGACGCATCTGAATAACGCTGCAAATGTGATACAAGAGGCGGTGCAAGAGGCAGGGATAACCTTCAAGGAGATAGAAGGCATAGGTTACACAAAAGGACCAGGGATAGGACACTGCCTGCATGTAGGCCTGTTATCTGCAAAGACTCTTGCAAAAAAGCTTAACATTCCGATAGTTCCTGTAAATCACGGGATAGGCCACATTGAGATAGCGAAGAAAAGAGCGAAACTCAGGGATCCGCTCGCTCTTTACGTAAGCGGCGGAAATTCACAGATATTAAAAAAATACGGAGACAGGTACAAGATACTCGGAGAGACCTTTGACATAGGCATAGGCAACATGCTTGATTCCCTTGCAAGGTCTCTTGAACTATATCCTGCATGGGGATCAACAGTGGAAAAGACAGCAGAGAACGGCAGATATATAGAGATGCCCTATACTGTAAAAGGGATGGATTTTTCATTCACCGGACTTCTGACTCATGCTTCAAAGATGAAAGGAAAGCACAATGATAAGGACATCTGCTTCTCGGTTCAGGAGACTGCATATGCCATGCTTACAGAGGCCACGGAACGCGCCCTGCTACTGACAAATTCAAAAGAATTATGCGTATGCGGCGGAGTTGCACAGTCAAAACGGCTGAAACGCATGTTAAAAGGCATGGCAGAGGAACATAATATAAAATTCGGCTATGCCGAAGACACATTCAACGCGGATAACGGGGCGATGATAGCTCTTGTAGCAGAGCAGATGCTTGCGCATGGAAGAAAGGCAAAGCTGCAGGAATGCGGCATAGAGCAGAGGTACAGGATTGACGAGGTGAAGTTATGGAAAGAGTGAGCGAGGGAGCCGAAGCAATCATGTTCGAGATAAAGCTTTCTGGCAATCCCTTGCTTGTAAAAGTAAGAAACAGGAAGTCCTGGCGCATAGCAAATATAGACGAGGAACTAAGAAAGAGCAGGACAAGGAAGGAAGCGAAGCTAATGATAATGGCAAAAAAGGCAGGTGCAGCAGTACCTGGAGTGGCAGCAATAGGCAAATACTCGATATTCATGCAGAAGATAGATGGAAAACTGCTCAAGGATTCAAAACCTACTGCAAAAGAGATGCAGACCATAGGCAGGTACCTGGGTTACATGCATGCCAAAGGAATAACGCATGGGGATTTCACATCTGCAAACCTTATGCTTACTACTAACGGTCCGTACATAATAGACTTCGGCCTTGGCAACTTCTCCAACAGCGAGGAGGAGAAAGCGTTAGATCTGCTCCTGCTGGAAAGATCCATAAGCAAAGATGATTATGCTAACGCAAGGAAGGGATACGCCTCAGTCTCAAAGGAGTACCTAACGGTAATCTCCAGACTTAACGAAATAAAGAAAAGAGGCAGATACCAGACAAGAACCTTGCTTAGCTAACTTTAAAGGTCTCCGACCCTTCTCTTCTGCGCTCTCTTTACTCTTTTTCTTCTTTTCTTTACCCATTTCCAGCGCATTCTTCCTTTCTTTTTCCATTTTCTAGGTATGCTTCCCAAAATGAGCACCAATGCTAATTATACTTAAAATATAACAAATAATGAAACAATATATCTATTAAGCTTATTAGAGATAATTTATAAATATACACTAGAATCTTTATCTTAAGATGTTTATATGAACACAAAGAAAGTAGCTACATATGCAGGAGCTCTCGTCATACTTGTAATAATAGCAGTATTGCTGAATCTGAATGCAGGAAGCAGATCAGTAATCCATATACTGCCTACAACCTCTACTTCTACTACAAGTTCAACTTCTATATCTACTTCTTCGATACCTACCACTACTAGAAGAAGTGTCTATACCTTCTGTGTTCCATCAACACCAACTGAAATGCCGATATATAATGGCAACTTCAATACTGGTACTTATCTGGGATGGAATGTGACGGGGAAAGCATTCGGCAACGCACCGCTAAATCTTACCTACCAGAATAAGCAGCATAATTATTATGGGGCACCATGGTCAGGATACAACAACACCTTCGTAGCGTCGACCTTCCAGGGATTCGTATCGGGCCAAGGCAATTTGACTTCAGCACCATTCCAGGTAACAGAACCTTATCTCAACTTCAAAATAATATCCGCGCAGAACAAAGGGCTTTATATGGAAGTAATATCCAATAATTCAGTATTCGAAAAGGTCTACTTTGATACTTTTAACTCATCTCTAACATCAAACTACTTTACAACTTACCTGAATGGCAGCATTAATCTATATCCTCTGCTGTGCAAAAATGCCAGCATAAGGATAGTCTCGGATCTTGAGGCTTCAATATCCTCAAAGTACTCCTATATAAGCGCAGGAAATTTCTACCTCGGGCCATCTCCGGTGCAGACACCTGGCATACTGGTAACCGCAAACCTCTCTAGCAATGGCTGATAACAATGGCTGATGACAATGCCTGAAAACAAAATAACCGTATACAACACCTTAACAAGAAGCAACGACCTTCTTGTAATACCAAATGGGAAGATAAACCTCTTTGTATGCGGACAGACTGTATACGATGATGCACACCTAGGGCATGCAAAAGCGTACATAAACTACGACATAATAGTAAGATGGCTCAGGTATTCAGGGTACACTGTAAATTACATACAGAGCATAACGGATGTGGATGACAAGATAATCAAGCGGTCGCATGAAAGGAACATGTCTCCAGAAGAGCTATCCAATCTCTATATGCAACGTCTGACTGAGGACATGGAGAAACTGGGAGTCACCAAGAATGTTGATAAGTACATAAAATCCCATGATTACATAGATGAGATAAAGCTTCAGATACAACTCCTTATAGACAAGGGCTATGCATATGAACTGGAAGGAGATATCTATTACGATGTTGCGAAGTTCCCTGACTATACCAAACTTTCAGGCATGAAGCTTGACGAGCTGGAAAAGCACAGGATAGAGCCAAAGCCCGGCAAGAAGCATGAATATGACTTTGCATTATGGAAGGCAGCAAAACCTGGGGAGCCATTATGGAGGATAACGCTAAATCTGAACGGCAAGCAGAAGGTTTTTGAAGGCAGACCAGGCTGGCACATAGAGGATACTGCAATGACGCATGCGATATTCGGAGACACATATGATATACACGGCGGAGCCAGAGAGCTAATATTCCCACACCATTCTAATGAAATAGCTCAGGCTGAAGCTGCATTTGGAGTCAAGCCATTCGTAAGATACTGGATACATGCAGGTACTCTGAATGTAGGAAAGGACAAGATGTCAAAAAGCCTTCATAATTTTGTTACAATACGGCAGGCTCTTGAGAAATACGATCCGGAGACGATAAGACTGATGGTCGCAAGAACACAGTACACGAAGGACATAGATTACAAGGAGAATATGCTTGAGGAAACAGCAAGCCTGCTTAATTTCCTAAGGTCATCGATGAGCATGCTATATAACGCTGCTGAAACCAACGACGACGATTCGGCCAGCGAACTGCAGGAAGTAACTGCTTTCCTGGAAAAGGAATTCACAGAGGCTATGAACGACAATTTCAACACACCTCTTGCATTGACCAAGCTGCATTCTGCAATAGAAGATTTCAGAAAGATTGCAGAAACTAACTCTGCATTGAACGGAGCAGCAAAGAACAACGCAGTATCAAAAGTTGTCGCACTTTCGTCAGTCATAGGTATATTCGAAGACGGAAAATACAAGCGGGCAATAGGCAGCGAGGAACGCAAGCTGATAGAAGAAAGAGACAGATTAAGAAAAGGGAAAAAGTATGAAGAAGCAGATATGATACGAAACCAGCTGCTGGACAAATACTCGTTGAAGATAGAGGACAGCAAATATGGTACCCTATGGTACTACACAAATTGAATTATCCCTTTTCACCTTCATTCCTTCCGCCACGCTTCACCTGCCTTCCTGTCTTTGCGCTAGCAAATACAATTCCAAGATCCTCCTTCTTGTCCGAGTTTATCCATTCGCCTATGTATGTTGCAATGTTCTTCAAAGGCTTGGAATACCTGTCGGTAAAGCTATACGTGCCCGATTCATGCTTAAGTATCCCTACAGTTACTCCGTAATCTAAATATCTCTTCCATGTAGCTTGCGGCAGATCATCGGGGCAGTCTCTGAGTCTCAGGTCCTTCCTCTCCTTTACCTCGTAAAGCGCGCGTGCGAACCTGTAAGCCTTGGTCTCATTCTCAAAATATATCTTCGCGACATGCTTAACGCTTACATCCTTTAGCTTCTCTTTCAGAGGCGCATCCTCATACTCCCAATACTTTATAGACATGATGATTTATCCAAAGAAAAAGATTTATTGGTATCCTATTTCCTATAGACGATAGTTACAATGTCCCCGTCCATTAATTCATGTTCCAATCCCATCCTCTGTGACTTGAATTTTGCGCTGGGTCCGGTAACATAAGCGCAAATGGCGTCCTTCGCAGCTTTGGAATTCAGCTTTTTGGCTGCATCCAATACCGTACTTCCCTGGTCAAGGACCAGCGGTCTTTCAAAATCCACTATCCCTCCCTTCGGTCTGAGATAAATTCTTATAAGTCCTAACGAGACGAAAATGGTTTCCTTAAGCGTGTCTATATTCGTCATATACTCTGCGCTTATTGGAACAGTTCGGATTCCTGTCATTTTCTCTACCTCCGCAATGACTCTTTTAACCTCGGCATCTGTTTTCTGGTCTATCTTGTTTACTGCAATCACCGCATCCAAATACATTACTTGACCTTCAAGGAACTCCTCAAACTCCTCATCAGAACAATCTCCATTGAGGTAAACATTCGCATTGAATATCTTATGCCTGTTAAGAGAATCCAGTATTTTTTCACGGGAAGGCACCTTTCCAAAGCTTGATGATATTGCAACTCCTCCAGAAGGTTTCTTCTCAACCCTTATCAAAGGCCTTTTGGAGTTGACCCTGATCTTTCCAAGTTTCAGCTCTTCAATAAGCTTGAATACCCCATTGTAATCGTTTATATCGACTACAAACAAGATAAGGTCTGCAGAGCGCATGACGCTTATTATCTCCCTCCCTCTGCCCTTTCCTTCATGTGCCTCCTCTACTATCCCAGGCAGGTCAAATATCTGTATGGTGGCGCCTTTGTAACCAAGGCTTCCGGGAATGACATCCAGAGTCGTAAAAGCATAACCTGCCACCTTGGATTCCACCCCGGTAAGTGCGTTCAGCGTTGAGGATTTTCCCGCATTAGGGAATCCGACCATGCACACAGTTGCATTGCCACTCTTCTTTATAGAGAAGCCCTGCCCCTTCTTCCCGCTCTTTTTATCCATCTGCTCTTTAATATCTGAAATCTTCGCCCTGAGTATGCCAAGGTGCTTGTTTGTCGCCTTGTTATACTTGGTTCCGCTGTACTCCTTCTCAAGCTCATCAAGTTTCCTTTTTAGAGCTTCTTTGTCGGACAAATTATCACTTATATTCAGATAAAAACATTTTACAGATGTAAAAACCTTTTATCGCACTCAATATTACTAAAATTATCTTTTAAATATATGCTTAACTTCATTTATATCGTGAATAAAATGGCAAAAGCAAAGAAAAAGGCTAAGTCAAAGGCCAAGAAAGCAAAGCCAAAGAGAAAGAGATAATTTAAGGATGAAGTTTTTTTCATTTTCTTTTTTTCATCCTTTATCTCTTTTCTTTTCTTCTTCTTTTCATTTCATTCCTGCAAATTTCGAGAAGTTCTTCTTGAATGCCCTGTCATTCTTCATAAGCCCTGCAATCTTCTTCATCCTGTTGAAGTCATTCAGCAAACCTCTCACATCCTTTTCTGTCCTTCCACTTCCTTTTGCGATTCTTCTTATCCTGTCTGAATTCCTGACTAATTTCTCATCATTCCTCTCCGCTTTTGTCATAGATCCTATTATTGACTCATAAATCTTAAGCTTGCTCTCTCCTCCCTCTATCATCTCCTTGGGAACATCTGCAAGACCCATCATTCCCAATACATTCTTCATAGGTCCCATCTTCGACATGGCCTTCAACTGCTGGTAGAACATGTCAAAGTTAAGCTCATTTATATCATTCATCTCCTTTACTCCGACACTCTTTGCTGCTTCGTTGACCTTTGCAATCAATGATTCTATATCCGGCATGCCAAGCAGCCTGCCGACGAATTTCTTGGAATCGTAAAGCTCCAGGTCTGCAAGCTTCTCTCCTGTGCCTATGAAAGCTACCTTTGCCCCTGATTCATTTACTGCGCTGAGAGCCCCACCTCCCCTTCCAGATCCGTCCATCTTGGTAACTATCACTCCATTTATTCCAACGGCAGAACCGAACTCGCGTGCCTGCCTTCCTGCAACCTGCCCAATATCCGCATTTATCACAAGGAATCTTTCATCAGGCTTGAAGGCAGAATCTATCTCCTTAAGCTCCTTTATCATCTCAGCATCCATGCCACTCCTTCCGCTGGAATCGCATATTATTATCTTCTTGTTCTTCAGCTCCTCCAATCCCTTCCTGACAATCTCCCTTACGTCCTTCCCTCCTTTTATCCCGTAGAATCCCACTCCTGCCTGTTTAGCTACACTCTCCAACTGCTCATAAGCGGCAGGCCTGGATATGTCGCAGCATATGACTCCGACGCCAAGCCCCCTGTCCTGATAGAATTTAGCAAGCTTTCCTGTGGTTGTGGTCTTACCAGAGCCGTATATCCCCATCAGCAGTATGCGCTTGGGCTTTATCTCAGGAGAGTAATCCTTTCCCATCAGGTTTACAAGCTCTTCATAGACCATGTTGGTTATGTACTCTTTTGGGCTTATCCCGTCAGGCAGCTTCTCCTTAAGCGCAGCATTCTCTATCTTTCCTGTAAGCGCCATCACCAGATTGAGCTCCACGTCTGACGATATCAATGCACGCTGGAGCTCCTTGTTGAACTCTCGTATGGTCTTGGCATCTATTATGGTAGCTCCGCTCAGCTTTGCGATAGCCTTCCTAAGACCTTCTCCAAGATCCATAAAATCACATATAATATTATATTAACTGCTATATAAAATAAGTCCGTTAAACAGAAACTCATATAAATAACGCAACCTAATCCCTATAAATCATGGGCTCGTAGCTCAGCCTGGTCAGAGCGGCGGTCTTATACGGCTTTAGCCTAAGTTAGCCGTAGGTCAGGAGTTCAAATCTCCTCGGGCCCATCATTCTTCTATTA